>CAZYLE010000022.1:0-9382 GCA_964648675.1 uncultured Dehalococcoidales bacterium | reverse complement strand
GTGGTAATTTTTATACTATGCATCACTGTCAGCATTGCCTATCCAGTCTGCTTCTGGCGATGGCGCGGCCAGACGCCAGGGAAGGTGATGGTGGGGATAAAGTTGGTCCGCACCAGTGGTTCGCCTGTAGGCTGGGGCGCTGCTGTGGTGAGGTTTTTGGGCTACGTCATCTGTTGGGTCACCCTGGGGCTCCTCTTTCTGTGGATTGCTTTCGATGGTCGTAAGCAGGGCGTTCAGGATAAGATTGCTGGTACCTACGTAGTAAAGCTGCCCCGAAAGAAGGTGCTATTGCCCGAGATTAGTGAGGCAAGTTGAAGTGAGCGATTTGGTGCGGGTTCGCTTTGCACCCAGTCCTACTGGGATACCCCATGTGGGCAATATCAGGACTGCCCTGTTTAACTGGCTCTTCGCCAGGCGCTACAAGGGAAGCTTTATTTTGCGCATCGAGGACACCGATGTCACCCGGAGAGTTGAAGGGGCTGCCGAGGCCATCCTCGATAGTCTCAGGTGGCTGAGTCTGGACTGGGATGAGGGGCCAGGCGTTGGCGGGGATTATGGCCCCTATTTTCAATCGCAGCGCCTGGAAATATACCAGGATGTAGCCAAACGTTTGGTGGATGGGGGCTATGCCTATTTCTGTTATTGCTCCCCGCAGCGTCTTGATGAAATGCGAAAGGAGCAGATGAAAAGGAAGCAGCCGCCAGGCTACGACCGCCGCTGCCGTGACATTACCGAAAAAGAGCGGGCGGAATTTGAGGCTCAAGGCATCACCCCCGTTGTTCGCTTCAAGATGCCCCTTGAGGGCCAGATCAAATTCCAGGACCTGATTCGTGGCGAGGTGGTCTTCGATGCGGCTACGCTGGACGATTTTGTGCTGCTGAAATCGGATGGCTATCCCACCTATCACCTTGCCAACGTGGTGGATGACCATCTGATGAAGATATCCCATGTTCTGAGGGCCGATGAGTGGCTCTCAAGCACCCCGCGCCATATCCCGCTTTATGGTGCTTTGGGATATGAGCCGCCACTATTCGCCCATCTCCCCATGATATTAGGGAGCGACCGCGCCAAATTGAGCAAGCGCCATGGGTCAACCTCAATTATGGAGTACCGCAAGCAAGGGTACCTGCCAGAGGCTGTAGTGAACTTCCTCGCCCTGTTGGGCTGGTCTCTGGATGATAAGACAGATATTATTAGCCGTGAAGAGCTGGTGGCAAACTTCTCCATCGATCGCGTCGGCAAGACCGGGGCGATCTTCAATCGGGAGAAGCTTGACTGGATGAATGGGGTTTACGTCCGCAAGCTGAGCACCGAGGAGTTGGTGGAAAAGTCGATGCCATTTCTGGAGGCAGGCCTCCCCAAGGCGGTGAAGCGCCCCATATCACGAGACTATTTTCGCCAGATAGTGCCTTTGCTCCAGGAGCGGGTGAAGGTGCTGGGCGAGATATGCGAGATTGCCGATTTCTTTTTCGTTGATGAGCTCGATTACGATGCCGAACTGCTCCATAAGAAGGGGATGGATAGAGAAGGGGCGATAGCCGCACTTGAGGTGAGCAGGGAACGGCTGAGGACATGCCCCTTCGATGCCTCTTCGTTGGAAGGCCTTCTGCGCCCTTTGGCAGCAGAGCTGGGGCTCAAGACCGGTGCCCTCTTTGGGATGCTCAGGGTGGCCGTCACCGGGCGCACCGCGGCGCCACCCCTCTTTGACACCATGGCGGTCCTTGGCAAAGAGCGCTGCATGAAGCGTATCGACGCAGCGCTTGCAAGATTGAAATAGGAAAGTCACTTAACAGTGCCTTTCTGTAGTTCTTAGCCCCTTACATATGTCATTCTTAGCCCCTTACCTATGTCATTCTTAGCCCCTTACCTATGTCATTCTGAGCCCCTTACCTATGTCATTCTGAGCGAAGCGAAGAATCCAGCGCCTTGGTGGATTTTACCCTGAGTGAGATTCTTCGGTCGCTTCACTCTCTCAGAATGATAGATAGCGAAGGGTTTAGGGTGGCGGAATAAGCACTCTCAGATGAACGAGTGCGGTGAGTTTGCGCATCGGACATTCATATATATATTATTGGCCGCTGGTGAATCGTCTAGCTTGTGCGCTGAGGCACATATGCTTGCTGTCTTGACCAGATGTAACCATGCCAACACGCTTATTATCGGGCGCTCGTTCCTTAACCCCTGCGCCAGTCACAAGCGCATGTCAGTGCTCCTCGCTCAGAAAGCCGATCGGTCCTTGATCGTAACTACTTGGACTTCGTCTGTTTCGCCATCACCTGCCGAGCGAATGCACGTGCCCGCTCCAGCCTTGCTTTGTCCGGCTGCCCCATCGATGAGGGGCGCATCTCCCCAAACTTCACCATCTTCGGGTCACCGCTCTGCTTCAGCATCTCGGCGATGGGCTCCGACAGCTCGCCCCGGCAGTCGAAGAACCCGACCACATTCCCTGCAGCGGCAGCCGCTTTACATAGCTCCAGCCACCCCGGCAGTTCCTCATAATCCTCCGGTGTACCGTGGGTCACGAAGAGGGCCAGCTTCCTGCCTGCACTGTGTTTCTCCAAGAAGACCTTCGCGTCGTTGGCCGGCGCGAAAGCCTGAATGGGAAAGCCGATGAACGCCAGGTCGTAACCCTTAAGACTCTGGATCTCGTCCAGGCTCTTGATCTCTTTGTCGGCCTGGATCTGGCTGAAGATAGCTTCAGCCACCTTCTTCGTGTTCCCTGTCTGCGACATGTAGCCCACAAGTACCTTCATGCATGCCTCCTTCTCGCGCAGCAATTCCCCAGCCCTTTCCCTCGCCACCGTTGCTGCGAGCATTGCCAGCCAAGTATGACATGAATTGGGGTCGGAAGTAAAGCCACTATAGCGGTTCGGTACATGCGGGCAATACCACCTGTTTGGCGTACTGACTGGCCAGCCGGGTGATGCGAGCTATGGATGAAGTTAGTTTACCCGTTGGTTTGCCAGATACGGCATTCCGTTGTATAATGCATGGCGCTGGGGAATCGTCTAGTGGTAGGACGGCAGACTCTGGATCTGCAAGGCTAGGTTCGAGTCCTAGTTCCCCAGCCATTTTGTACAAAAGCAAGAACTGGAACGGTCTCGGTATCACCCTCAATCGGTGGCATATGGAACCCCGCTATTCCCATTTCAGTTCAAGTCTTGCAGGGATGGGTTCTCGCCACATTGCGTCTTCACGTATCTCAGGGCACACGGGCTCGGCAAAACCGCCGATTCTTTAGTTCTGCAAGGATTCACACCTGGAATCTATACTTGCGGGACACCGTATTTCTCTTGACACACCCTTTCATGTTAAGATAATGTTTGAACCCAACGTGAAAACCTAAAGTAGTAGTTTCAATCTTGGGTCTGTATATTAAGATGAAAATATGGGGAGCAGTGAGGATAACAGATTGCACATTGTATGTTGTGTCAAGCAGGTCCCAGACACGGCTCAGGTGAAAATCGACCCCGAGACTAACACTCTTGTGCGTTCTGGAGTTGAGTCGATTTGTAACCCATACGACTTGGTGGCCACCGAGGCAGCGGTACAGCTCATTGAAAGGTATGGTGGCAAAGTCACTGTTGTCTCCATGGGACCACCCCAAGCTGAATCGGTCCTGCGCCAATGCCTAGCATTGGGAGCTGAAGAAGCTGTCCTGCTTTCGGATAAAGCGTTTGCCGGTGCTGATACCCTTGCCACCAGTTATGCCCTTTCCCAAGCCATCTCCTTAATAGCTTCAAACCACCCAGTAGATCTGGTTCTTTGCGGTAGGCAGGCGATTGATGGTGATACCGGTCAGACCGGTCCCGGCCTTGCTATCAGGCTAGGATATGATCTGTTTACCTATGTCTCTGAGATTGTTGGAGTGGATCTGGATGAGAAAACTATCACTGTCAAGCGGGAGATTGAAGGAGGTAGTGAGGTAATTGAGGGTAGGCTTCCTGCGCTACTAACTGTTGAACTGGATTTGACCTCGACGCGGTATGCCTCCCTCCCCGACATGGTACGTGCTTTAAGGCAAGATATCAAAAGTTGGGGAGCAAATGATATAGGCGGTTCTCCCGAGCGGTTTGGACTGAAGGGTTCCCCCACCTCGGTGAAGGAAATTTTTGCTCCCCCGGTACGGAAGGGGGGCCTGGTCTTCGACAGCACCGAGGATAAGGACCAAGCTATTGAGGATTTTCTCGATACCTTCTTCGAAAAAGAAACGGAATTGCTGGTTAAACTATTAGGTAGCGAAGGGGGATAACCGTGCCCAAGAATAGCAAGGGCAGAGAGATAGCCGAGATTATTCCACAGAAGTGTATTGCTTGCCAGCTATGCATTGGACAATGTCCGGTCAGCGCTATAGATATGGACGGTGGGATAGCGAGAATCGACCCAGAGGCCTGCATTGGGTGCGGCAAGTGTTTTGACATCTGCCCGGTGGAAGCGGTGATATTCGAAAAACCCAGAAAGAAGAAAATGGTCGGAATCGGGCAAAAAACGCGCCCACTTGATGACTACCGAGGCGTGGCAGTGTTTATTGAAACGCATGGGGAAAGGGGAGCCGACGTATCCTGGGAGCTGGTAGGAGAGGCCAAGGAACTAGCCGAGAAGCTGCAGACTCAGGTGTTTGCATTTGTGCTGGGAACGGGGATAGAGACTGTAGCCAACAATGCTATCGCTCATGGCTGCGATGTGGTGTATATGGTTGATAATCCCCTCCTTCAGACGTATCTATCAAAAGTATACGGCAGGATATTGGTGCAGATGTGTGACCAAGTCAAGCCTGAAATACTACTCTTGGGGGCGACCCCTCTGGGTAGAGATTTGGCAACTGTAGTTGCCACTCGGTTGGAAACGGGGTTGACTGCGGACTGTACCGGCCTTGATGTAGACGCACAAAACCGGCTGCTGCTGATGACCCGACCGACTTTCGGGGGCAACATCATGGCAACCGTTCTATGTCTAAACAACCGACCGCAGATGAGCACAGTGAGGCCTGGCGTCATGAAGATGCCAGAGATAGTCTCCAATGGTCATGGAGAGATTCGCACTCTCGACTTTGAAGCTCCTGACGAAGTGCTGCCACGAATTATTGATTTCATTCCCAAAGCAGCCGAACTAGAAGGCGAGGACATTGCTAAGGCTGCGGTTCTGGTGGTTGTGGGCAAAGGCGCTTGCGACGCCAGACACCTTTCGATGTTTGAGGAACTTGCCAGACTTATGGGAGGAACTATCGCCTGCTCTCGACCAGTGGTAGAGGCAGGACTTCTGCCGTATATGCGACAGGTAGGGCAGACGGGTAAAACCGTCGCTCCCAAGATTTATATTGGTGTAGCAGTGTCAGGAGCAGTACAGCACCTGGTTGCCATGCAGGGTGCACACAGAATAATCGCCATCAATATCGATAGTAATGCGCCTCTGGTTCAGATAGCCGATTATGCTCTTATCGGGGACTACGTGGAGATAGTACCGAGACTGATCAAGGGTATTGAAGCCAGAATGCGGAGCCGCACAGGATAGACAAGAGGAGCCAACGGTGAAAGAAGCGTTTGATGTAGCGATAGTAGGGGCCGGCCCTGCCGGTATCTCAGCTGCCTGCATTCTGGCAGAGGCCAAAATTAAAACTATTGTTTTTGAGCGTGGCGAATATCCAGGATCGAAGAATGTGTCTGGGGGAGTCCTTTACGGCCATGACCTGGCCCAGATACTGCCCGACTATTTCGAGCGCAATTGTCCCGTGGAAAGGAACATCGTGGAATCCAGGATCTGGTATTTGTCCCGCGAGGCGGGCTATAGCCTTAGCTATCGAGATAGCATCTTTGCCACCCATCTGAAGCACAACGTCTTCACCGTGCTAAGAGCCAAATTTGACCGCTGGTATGCGGAACAGGCTCGCAGCAAGGGCGTCCTGATAGTTCCTTCCACCGTCGTTATTGACCTTTTGCGCAATGACAGCGGTGCTGTGATAGGAGTTGTAACCGGAAGAAGGGATGGCGAGGTAAGGGCTAAGGTTACCCTTTTGGCCGATGGCATCAATTCCCCTTTGGCAGCACATACCGGCTTCCGTGCTGAGCCCAAGCCGGAGCAGGTAGCTTTGGCTGTCAAAGAAATCATCGAACTACCCAGCGACATCATCGAACAGCGCTTCGGGGTCTCCAGCGCCAATGGGGTCACCATTGAAATACTGGGCCAGATCACCGAGGGTATGGATGGAGTAGCTGCTATCTACACCAACCGCAGTTCTCTTTCCTTAGCCATAGGAGCAAATTTGGCTGATTTTGCCTCCTTTAGGATTAAACCCTATGAACTGGTGGAGACCTTTAAGCAGCACCCCATGGTAGCCCCTCTAATCTCCAGTGGTAAGACTTTGGAATATATGGCTCACTGGCTACCGGAGGGTGGATATGACGCTATCCCCGACCTCTATGGGGATGGCTATCTCATAGCGGGAGACTCGGCTATGCTGTTTAATGCACTGCATCGAGAAGGCAGCAATTTGGCCATGACGTCAGGAAGGATGGCGGCTGAGACCATTGTTGAGGCAATTCGCCGGGATGACTACTCCAGGAATGGTCTGGCTGGCTACGGTGAGAGACTCGCCGAGTCATATGTAATCAAAGACCTGAGGAAATACCGAAGGCTCGGAAGTTTCTTGTATCACCGCAAGGAAATATTCAACCAGTTCCCCCGTCTTGCTTCCTTCGCCGGCAGAGAGATGCTCACGGTCAATGGTGTCAGCAAGAAACAGAAGCAGAAACTGATACTCAGCACGGTTCGCAAGGAGATATCCATGTTTCGGCTCTTTCGATTTCTGTGGCAAGCATGGAGGGCGATAAGATGACTATGAAAATAGAAGACAAGCTGTTCTTAGACCGGTTTAAGGTAAATGAAGAAAGCCATCTTCGGATAATCGATGCAGAGAAATGTATGAAGGATTGCCACGAACAGTCTTGTCTCTATCTCTGTCCGGCAAACGTTTATCGACTGGAGGGAGACCGCATAAGTGTGAATTACGAGGGTTGTTTAGAGTGTGGCTCCTGCCGCATTGGCTGTCCACATCTGAACATCGAATGGCGCTTTCCCGTTGGAGGGTATGGAGTTAGCCACAAGTTTGGCTAGCGGGCAGCTAGATATGAGGAATGACATGATAGGTGAAATAAGGGAGATCGATATAAACAAGGTTCGCCCCAACTACCGACTGGTATGCCTGGAGGAAGAAATCCTCCTCTTATGTCATGACATCAGGTCTCGAGGGCTTCAGGAGCCCATTGTGGTAGAACTGGTCGAAAACTGGTTCTGTATCGTTGATGGCGAGAAACGCTGGAGAGCCTGTAAGAAAATTGGCCTGAGAAGAATCAAGGCGATGATCCTCGAAACCTCCATAACCTAGTCTCTCCAGTCGAATTCGTGGAGTTCTTCAGAAAAGCCCGGGGATGCGGGCCTTCTAGCCCCTATTAGACCACTGTGAAAGGCATAGGCTCCCCGAACCCGGCCCTAGTATGATGTGGAGTATTAGGTACGGGATGATGTCAGGAGGATTTTGGGTGCGCCTGGGAGCCCGTACCGCAACCGTTCGTTCCAGTCGACTGTAATGGCCTTTCCCGTAATTAAGTTCGACGATAGCCTGGGTTCTAGCTTGACTTTCTATGGGCTCATATTGAGATAAATATCACATACAATATTTGTCCACAGACTTAGAATGGAACGTGAATGATTTACCAGTGTAGGCAGGAAAATGGTACGCATTAGCCGATATCAACTACTATCAATGGTAGTGATTTTGATGGCCTTAATAGCCCTGGTCATGGGCACCGTATTCGTCGTCCAGGGCGTCACCAAGGCTAATTGGATGAAGGACGCGATGCGCCTAGAGAACATCACTATCAGCCTCGATGAGACCGCAGTGGCGAAAGGAGAGGTAGTCGATTCTGCAAGCGAGGCGCAAGCTGCTGCCGACATGATAAGAGAGCACCGCCGAGGAATAGCACCGACCTACGATGACCTGCTAGCCGGAGGTCGCTTTGACCCAGCGAATCCCCAGCACTTGAGCTACGCACAGGCTTTAAACATGGAGAACTACCTATACCTCGCCGTCCTAGGCTTTGGCTTTACCGACATGGTCATCGCCAGCGGTGCCTCCATGATTGCAATAGGGATTGCTCTTGGTGCTACCGCGATAGCGCTGCGCGCAAGGAAAACAGGGTAAGGCCAGCAAGCTTAGAGAGCACCTGCTCAAACTTGTCGAAGCTGCCGCTATGTGGTTACTCTTCTGTTTAGCTCTTGTTCTGATTATATTTCCGCCACGGAACTCCGTCAAACCTACGTTGTATTCAAGTTCCTTTGGCCGCTGATACGGGATTAAATGGCATGTCTATAATCAGGTAGCTTCCATATATATACCTGATCAACAACATTGCATATCTGAACGTTTCATCGAAATGTGTAATTTTGGTGCGGCCCCACGTTCAGTTTTGCGAATCTTAGACTTAAGCCGAGTGTTGTTTCCCCATGGCATTTCCCCATTACCCCTGGCTAACGGGGCTTATCGGGAGAATTCCTTTATGCTAACATAATGAATAGCACCATATGCGTATTTTAACACGGATTGCGGCGCTATTCTGGAAGCATCGGCGACAGGCAGCCCTGGCATATGTCTGTCTTTTCGGAGGGGCTGGTCTGGCTATGGCAATACCCAAGCTTATCGGTAGCGCCATCGACATCGCTTTAGGCTCCAGCCAGACTAGCGTCCTGATATTCACCGCTTTGGCTATTGCCGTCGCCGGCATACTGCGTGGCATACTCAACTATGCCCAGACGTATCTGGCAGAGTTACTCTCCCAGAAGGTTGCCTATGACCTGCGCAATATGCTTTACGACCGCCTGCAAAAGCTCAGCTACTCCTTCCATGACCGCTCGCAGACCGGCCAGCTGATGAGTCGGGCCACCTCAGACGTGGAGGGGGTACGTATGTTTGTCGGCTTTGCCCTGCTGCGGGGAGTCTATTTCATGGTGCTGCTGGTAGCCATCACCGTGGTGCTCTTTCTGCTCGACTGGAAACTGGCAATCATCAGCCTCTGCGTTATCCCATTCATTTCGTTCCGCACCGTTATCATTGGTCAGAAGCTCCGCATCATCTCCATGAAAATACAGCAGGGGCTGGGCGTCCTGGGCAGCATGATACAAGAGAGCATTGTTGGCGCCAAGGTAGTGCGTGCCTTTGCCCATGAAGATTTCGAGACGGAGAAGTTTGTCCGACAGGCGGAGGAAAACTATAATCTTGAGATTAAAGTCAGTAAATTGCTCGCCTCTAACAGTCCGATGATGAGCTTCGCCCTGCTGCTGGCCATGGCCGGCATACTCTGGTACGGGGGGAGGCTGGTCATTACCGGCG
>CAZYLE010000021.1:15107-15484 GCA_964648675.1 uncultured Dehalococcoidales bacterium | reverse complement strand
TGCAGGTGCAGGAAATGGTAGCCGATTATGACCATCGCAGACGTGTCATGGTCAAGGGACTAAATGATATCGGACTCACCTGTTTTGAGCCTCGTGGTGCCTTTTACGCCTTCCCCTCGATAAAGAGCACCGGGCTCTCTTCAGACGAGTTTGCCGAGAGACTCCTCCTTGAAGAGCGGGTGGCAGTTATCCCCGGCCCCACCTTTGGCCAGTGTGGCGAGGGATATGTCCGCTGTTGCTACGCTACCTCAATGGGGGAGATTGAGGAGGCGCTGGAGCGCATGGGCAATTTCGTCAAAAGGCATCGCACTCGATGAACCAAGGGCTAAAGGTCGCAGTATCATGGAGCGGGGGCAAGGATAGCTGTTTCTCACTCT
>CAZYLE010000021.1:13099-15097 GCA_964648675.1 uncultured Dehalococcoidales bacterium | reverse complement strand
CTTGACCCCAAATTGATAGCCGCCCAGGCTGAGGTTCTGGGAATACCGATCCTTCAGCAGGAAACCACGTGGGATACCTACGAACACGAGTTCAAAGAAGCGATAGCGGAGCTGAAGCAAAAGGGGGTTGATGGGGTGGTATTTGGGGAAATCGACATTGAAGACCACAAAAATTGGGTTGTGCGGGTCTGCAGTGAGCTTGAGGTGATTGCCATTTTGCCCTTATGGGGCGATGAACCGCATACGCTCCTCAACGAATTCTTGCAAGCCGGTTTTGAGGCTATCGTGGTAAGCGCCAAGGCCGAATTTTTTGGCGATGAATGGCTCGGGAAACCAGTAAGCCAGGACTTCATCGGAGAGCTATCGAGGCTTAATGAAGAACTAAATCTCCACCCCTGCGGTGAGCAGGGAGAATATCACACCTTCGTCATCGATGGCCCCATTTTCAGAAGAAGAATAAAGATAATCGATAGCCATACGGTATTGAGAGAGGGATACAGGTTCTTAGATATCTCCAGATACGAGCTTGAGGGTAAATAGTGGAACAAAAGCCCAAGAGCACGCTCTCCCTGGAGGGCTTCCAGACAGCCGAGCTTCCCGGCAATCAGATGCGCCTGACCCTCAACACCTCAAAGGGCGATATCCCCTGTATCTTTCACCATCGCGAGGGCAATACAGGAGGGGTGATCTGGGTTTGTGGCGCCCTTGGTGGTCTCGACGGCCCATCCTTCGGCATCTTTGCCACCTTGAGCGAAGAGCTAGTTGACGATGGCATAAGCTCCCTTCGCCTCCACTATCGGTACCCCGGCGACTTCGGCAAGTGCGTCCTCGACATGCTGGTCGGCGTCCAGTTCTTGAAGCGTCAAAGGATAGATAGGGTGGTTCTTGCCGGACATTCCTTCGGCGGCGCCGTGGCAATCATGGCGGGGACAATGAGCCCCGATGTAACGGCGGTGGTGGGACTTTCCAGCCAGACATATGGTGCGCAGGACGTTGCTGAGCTTGCTCCAAAGCCACTCCTCCTTATTCACGGCAGCCGTGACCGTAACCTCCCCGTGAAATGCTCGGAGCTATTATACGAGTGGGCCAACGAGCCCAAGAAGCTCGTCATTTACCAGGGCTCGGGACACTTCTTGAGGGAGTGTCACGACGAGCTACATGACCTGCTGAGGAGCTGGCTGGTCAACGAGGTGAGGCAATGATAGGAGAGCATTGATTGTGTCGCCCCCAACTTGTAGTAGACTTCTATTATCTTATCCAAATCGACTTGTGGTTTATTTTCAAGCAGCTAAAAAATCAATAGCTCATGGGTGGGTGCCTACCATCAAATCATAAATATAATGGTGTGCAAGCTACCGTTCGTGTTGGGCCTGTCAAACCAGGCTTATTTAGCCCTTCAACCCCACTCGGAACCGCCTTGTCCAACCACAAACGGCCCTTCGACAAGCTCAGGGTGAACGGAATAAATGTGTTTTCGGTGTAATCTTAGAACTAAAACCCCTCAAATGTAACATGCGTAGTCATCGAGTTGAACCTTTAGCGCTTACAAAAAGCTTACCCAATCTTCCTCTCTCTCCTCCGCCTCATGAAATCCTGGTGTACCGACTGGTTGGCGGCGATGATACTGCTGCTGCTAGCGGTTGATTGTTGCCCATCGGGGTCGGTTACTAATCCTCCCGCCTCGCGAACAAGCAGCATGCCAGCAGACAGATCCCATGTTGAAAGGGATAGGTTAATGTACAAATCTAGCCTGCCGCAGGCGGCGTAGGCAAGGCCTAACGCCGCAGAGCCCATCACCCTCACCGCCTCCACGCCGGGCCAGAAAGCGTTAGCCACCTCCAGCATCTCCCGTGCCCGCTCGGCATTGTAGCCCATATCGAAGCCAACAAGGGATGTCTGAAGCGATGTTCTTTTCGAGACAGTCACAGGCGAACCGTTCAAGAAAGCGCCATGTCCCTTTTCAACCGAGAAAGTCTCTTCTCTGACCGGATCGTGGAT
>CAZYLE010000021.1:0-13089 GCA_964648675.1 uncultured Dehalococcoidales bacterium | reverse complement strand
TGGGCCAGGGCAATGGCAACACAGAAGTGAGGGACGCCGTGGGCATAATTACGGGTGCCATCGATGGGGTCGATAATCCAGCTATATGAAGAATCTCCAGCTATATCCGCAGATTCCTCAGTAATAATGCCGAAGTCGGGATATTCCTCCCGAAAGAGCGCTATGATCTTCTGCTCGGAAAGCAAGTCAACGTCGGTAACGATATTGCTCCTTCCCGGTTTATACGAGATGCGCTTCTCACCATGGAAATGCCCCATTATGATTTTCCCCGCCACACCCGACACTTGAGTCGCTACCTCTAGAGCGCCCCTGCTGCTCCTGGATAAAGGCAATTGCACACTCACTTTTATATAAGCCTCATTCTCTCTTTGACCTCCATCAGGGTCTCGGTGGCGATGGCATGGGCGCGGTGAGCACCGGCAGCAATCACCTCCTTAACATACTGAGGTCTGGCCGCCAGTTCAGCACGCCTCTCACGGAAAGGAGCCAGGGCAAGATTTATCCCCTCCGCTAGCTGCTCCTTGCACTCCACACAACCGCGGCGGGCATCTCTGCACTCCTCGGCGATTTCATCCACCTTGTCGGGGTTAAAATACCCATGGAGACGCCACACATTGCACACCTCGGGGTGACCAGGGTCACTGCGGTACCGGCGTGCGGGGTCGGTGAACGCAGACATCACTCGCTGCCTGGTATCCTCTGCTGAGGCAGCGAGTTCGATCTCATTGTTCAAGCTCTTGCTCATCTTGTTTACACCGTCCAGCCCCAGCACCAAGGGTATATTTGTGAGCTTCGCTTCTGGTTCAGGGAACGTATCGCCAAAGATATAGTTAAAGCGGCGCACGATTTCCCTCGCCAGCTCCAGGTGGGGCAATTGGTCCTCGCCAACAGGGACGACTTCCGCCTTGTAAAGCGCAATATCCGCAGTCATCAACACAGGGTAACCCACCAGTCCGTAGTTTATGTTATGCGGCTGTGTCCTGGCCTTTTCCTTGAAAGTAGCAACCCTGGTCAGCCAGCCGAGAGGGGTGACCATACTAAGGAGGGTGTGTAGTTCCATCACCTGAGGAACATGGGACTGGACAAAAAGGATACTCCTCTCCGGGTCGAGTCCCGCCGCCAGCCAGTCGAGCATCATTTCGTTGATGTTCTCCTGAAGCCTATCAGTCGCTTCAAGTGTGGTGAGGGCGTGGATATCGACGACACAGTAAATACACTGGTAATCATCCTGGAGCCTGACATAGTTCTGGATGGCACCCAGGTAATTACCAATATGCTGTCTTCCGGTCGGCCTCGCTCCAGAGAAGACGCGGTCCTTCATTACTTACCCCTTTACTTGCCCAAAAGTCTAACCAAGAGGCTTGCATATGACGATAATAGGAAGGAATACCACCAGGATAACCGCCTTCGTTATCACCCCTACCCACTGGCGCAATATTAGGAAAACAGGGACTACAATTTCTCTATGTGTAGGCCCTTATCTTGAGAACCTCTCGCCCCACGATGAGCTTCATGATCTGGGTAGTGCCGTCAGGCATGGTCAACATTCTAGCATCCCTGAAGTATCTTTCCACGGGATACTCTTCGGAGAGACCCATGGCGCCATGAATCTGGATAGCTTTACCCGTCACCCTCAGCGCCGCCTCAGTGGCGTAGCCTTTGGCGAGGGAGGTTTCCATACGATTCTTCAACCCCTTTGACCCGAGCCACATGGCGCGGTATGAAAGAAGACGTGCTGCCCAAGTCTCAGTGAGCATATCAACGAGCAGGTCCTGGACCATCTGGTGGGCACCGATAGGCTTGCCAAACTGAATCCTTTCCTTGGCATACTTTATCGAGGCATCAACAGCCGCCTGGGCAATGCCTACGGACATTAATGCCATTCCACCCCTAATGCCATTGAGCCGCTGCATGAAACCGAAATACGCCTGCGCCGCTTTGTCACCTCCACCACCCTGCCCTGAACCGCCGAGCATCCATGGGGCGACAATGATATTCTGCTCCGGCACGGGGCAATCGTCAAAATACATCTCCGATGTTGGGCAGGCACGCCATCCTATTTTGTGGAAGTCCGTTGCCTCCCACGGCGAGACATCCCTATCGAGAAGAACCGTGGCCATCCCTGCCTGCCCCTTACCTTTTTCCGTTTGCACTAGAGCGATGCATACATCAGCTATAGTGCCATCAGTTATCCAGGTCTTGGTGCCGTTAACTACATAGCGATCGCCACTTTTGGTCAGCATGGTCTCAATAGCACTGGTATCAGAGCCCACATTGGGCTCAGTAATGGCCAGGCAGCCTATAGATTCGCCTTTCTCCATTTTTGCACCCAGCTTTTCCTTGGTCTCACCTCTGGCCATTGCATACGCCGCCATAGCCATCCCAGCCAGTCCTAGAGCACCACACAAACTAGGCCAAACCCTTGATAGCTCCTCGAAACCGATACTACCGATGAGTGGGTCCTCCCTTATCTCCCCACCAAGCTCCGCAGGCAAACTATAATAACCCAGAGGCATCATCTTCTTGATGTACCCTATTACCTCTTCCCTGGTGAACGCTCCCTGTCTATCACGTTCGTCTACTATGGGTGCAATCTCCTTATTCAGAAAATCCCTGACGGTGTTCTGAAACATCTTCTGCTCTTCGGTAAACTCGAAGTCCATCTAGATATCCTCCTCCTTCAATCTTGTCTAAGCTCTGTATCCATGTCTACGAGAGCGCCGAAAAAACTTGCATCAAAGCCTACACTAAGTCAACTACAATCTATTCACCCCCTCGTGGAATCAACATCTTGTTAGCGTTCCTCTTTTTCGCCTACCCGATTTCGTAGTATGCCAATCCCTTCGACCTCAAGCTCGATGATGTTGCCAGGCTTGATCCACTTGCCGTGTTCCGCACCACATCCACCACCCACTGTCCCCGACCCCAGGAAATCGCCAGGGTGCAGGGTTTCATCCCTGGAGGCATATTCTATGATCTGAGCCCAGGTGCGGAACATGGTTCCGCTATTATTATCAGTCCATACCTCGCCATCAACACGAGCGATCATCCTCATGCTACGGCAGTTTATTTCATCAGGCGTCACCAGGCAGGGCCCCATCACATTGCAGGTATCCTTCCCTTTAGCCGGACCAAGCCCAACACTCATCTCCTTCATCTGGATATCCCGAGCGCTAACGTCATTGAAGATAGTATACCCCGCTATATACTTCTCAGCCTCATCCTGGCTGATATTCCGACCCTCCTTGCCGATGTAGATACCATATTCCAGCTCATAGTCAAGCAGTTCAGTGAAGCTGGGCCAAAGGATGATATCCTCAGGGCCGATCACACTATTAGGATTTCCTTTGTAACATACGGGTATTTCATACCAGGCTGGAGGAAGTCGCCTTCCATCTGATGGACTTGCGTGCTGTTCAAAGCTGATATAATCCCTCAATGAATTAGGCCTGGGCACCGGCGCCTTGAGCCGCACTTCATCCAACTCATATATAATCCTTTCCCCACGCGGTCCGAGGGGAAGCGTTTCACCGATCTTTTTGGTAACATATTGTATCGTATTTTGAGCTGCCTCTTTTGCATCTTCACCGACACGAAGGAAGGCAAGCATGTCTGGAGGAAGGATTACCGCTCCTAGTTCATAGGCCTGCGGATGATTGCGCTCCTCCTTCAAATAGAGGATATAGCCTATATTGAGGTCGATCATCTTGTCGTGACTCAGAGCGCCAATCCTGAGGAAAGGGCCAAGTAATGTTGAAACTTCAAATGTAACGAGCTTCAAACCCTATTTATCCCCCATTCTATTCCACAACAACTAGCGGCCTCGCCAACCATCCCCTCCATATAAAAATACAGCCATTGCAAGGTTAAAGTCAAGCCAGCCAGGTAATACTTGACAATATCAGAAAAAACCTCTATAATATCTACCTTAATAAGCGTCAATTAATGTGGCGAGTTCCTCGAAGCTTTGGTTTAGATATTTCCTCAGAAGGATTCCCTTCTTTCTTATAGTATAGGGTTGCTGTAGAAATTTCCATGTTTCCCACGTAAGGAACTTGAAGGTTGGCCAAGTATATTTTTGTTACTGGTGGTGTAGTCAGCTCGGTAGGTAAGGGTATCACTGCCGCATCCATCGGGAAGGTTCTGAAGAGCCGTAACATCTCTGTCACCATTCAGAAACTGGACCCATATATCAATGTCGATCCAGGTACCATGTCTCCTTATCAGCATGGCGAGGTCTTCGTCACTCAGGACGGTGCTGAAACTGACCTCGACCTGGGTCATTATGAACGCTTCATAGATACCGACCTCACCACTGCCTCCAGTGTGACCACCGGGCAGATCTACAGTGACATCATCGCTAAAGAGCGGAGAGGTGAGTTCCTAGGTGGCACCATCCAGGTGGTGCCCCATGTTACCAATGAGATAAAGCATCGTTTTAGGGAGGTAGCTCAGCAATCGAAAGCAGATGTGGTTATTGTTGAGGTGGGGGGTACCGTGGGCGATATAGAGGGGCTTCCATTTTTGGAAGCCATTCGTCAGATGAGAAGTGATATGGGGAGGGATAATATCCTGTATGTTCATGTCACCCTTCTCCCCTATCTTTCATCTACGGAAGAACTGAAGACCAAGCCTACCCAGCACAGCGTCAACGAACTGCGGCGCATCGGTATCCAACCAGATATTATCGTGTGCCGAAGCGACCATCCAATCACCGAAGACATCAGGGACAAGATCGCCCTGTTCTGCGATGTCGATCGGCGCGCTGTTCTTCCCCTACCTACCCTGCCCATCATCTACGAGACTCCGCTCGTTCTAGAGGAAGCGGGACTCGGAGAGCTGATTTTGGAGATGCTTGATTTACCCCATCGAAGTGGGGATCTTCGCGAGTGGCGACACCTTGTGGAGCAAATGAGAGAGCCCGCGGAACCGCTCCATATTGCAATTGTGGGCAAATATGTGGAGCTACATGATGCCTACATCTCCGTGCGCGAGGCACTTCGACACGCCGCAGTCTATCATAACCGAGATGTAGACATCCACTGGATTAGCTCTGAGGAGCTCGAGCGTGATGGGGATAGTCTGCTTCGCTCGGTCCAAGGAATTGTTGTCCCTGGCGGCTTCGGCGTCCGAGGCATTGAGGGGATGATCATTGCTGCTAGATACGCCCGGGAGAATAAGATCCCTTATCTGGGTCTATGTTTGGGAATGCAGGTTATGGTTATTGAGTTTGCTCGACATGCGCTGAACTCTCCTCAACCCAATTCCACCGAGTTTGATGAGCAGACCCCTTACCCTGTAGTCGACCTGCTCCCGGAGCAGCGCCATTTGAACGAGAAAGGGGGAACGATGAGGTTAGGTGGTTACCCCTGCCACCTAGTTAAAGGGTCAAGGGCGGCTTCAGCCTATAGGCAGGACGTGGTCTATGAGCGCCATCGCCATCGTTTCGAGTTTAATAATGATTTTCGGGAGACGTTGGAGCGGGCAGGAATGGTTTTCAGCGGTCTGTCCCCAGATGGGCGGTTAGTAGAGATAAGCGAGGTTCGAGACCACCCCTTTATGGTGGGCACACAGTTTCACCCAGAATTCCACTCGCGGCCTAATCGACCTCACCCGCTTTTTCGCGATTTCATCGATGTAGCCAAAGAAGCGCTAATAGAGGGTGATCAGCGTCCCTTGCCATTATAAGGGCTAAATAAAAACCATGATGAGTTTCCATACTCAGCCCACGTCTCCATATGTAATGGGTAATATTATGTTAACAATAATGTGCTGCCAAGTAAAATTGAGAGGTGTTAAATGCGTATATTTCTTGACACCGCAAATATAGAGCACATCCGGCATGCTACCAAGCTGGGCATAATAAGTGGAGTGACCACGAATCCGAGCCTGGTTGCCAGGGAAAAGGCTGCCGACTTCAAGGCGGCAGTCCTTGAGATCTGCTCCCTGGGTCTCGAACACGTCTCAGTAGAGGCGCTGAGACTGGATGCCAATGGCATTATCGAGGAAGCACGGCACATGTCGTCCTGGGCTCCCAATATCGCAGTCAAGATTCCAGTGTCTGAGGCTGGGCTTGAGGCGATCTCCGTTCTATCCCGAGAGAAAATAAAGACCAATTTCACCCTTTGCTTCTCGGCAAATCAGGCTCTCCTTGGTGCCATTGCTGGAGCAACCTATGTCAGCCCTTTCGTGGGGCGGCTTGACGATATTAGTCATCAGGGAATGCAAGTGGTTGCCGATGCAGTGGAGATCTTCAAGAAATACGACTTCCCCACTCAGGTGATCGCTGCCAGCATTCGCCATCCACTTCACGTGATCGCCGCTGCCAAGGCCGGGGCTCACATCGCTACTGTCCCGTACAACGTGCTGATGCAAATGATTCGCCATCCACTTACCGATATTGGTATCGCGCGTTTTGCAGATGACTGGAATGAGGTGATGAAAAAATGACCATGAATATTGCGGAACTGGAAACGAAGAATCGCGATGAACTGTTGGATATGGCTAAAGGATACGGCATCTCCGGCTATACCGCACTGAAAAAGCAGGACTTGGTATTGAGGATTCTTCAGGCGAATGCTGAACTTCAAGGCAATATGTTTGGTGGCGGCGTTCTGGAGGTCATGGATGATGGCTTTGGCTTCTTGCGTCAAGACAATCTTAAACCAGGTTCTAACGATGTGTACGTTTCTCAGTCTCAGATTCGCCGCTTTGGACTCAGAACCGGTGATATGATTACCGGTCAGGTGAGACTGCCAAAGAACGGGGAGAGATACTACAGCCTTTTGCGAGTCGAAGCGGTAAATGGCATTGACCCCGAGCAAGCCAAAGGCCGTCCCCATTTTAATGCCCTAACCCCTATATATCCCAACAGCCTCATCAAGCTGGAGACTACCCCATCCAATCTTTCCACCCGCTTGTTGGACATGATATCCCCCGTCGGCAAAGGGCAGAGAGGGCTCATTGTATCCCCCCCCAAGGCGGGTAAGACAATGCTCCTTAAACATATCGCCAATGGCACCACCACAAACCACAGCGATGTCCATGTCATGGTCTGCCTCATCGGGGAGCGCCCCGAGGAGGTTACCGATATTAAGCGCTCGGTTAAGGGCGAGGTGGTCAGTTCCACCTTCGACGAACCGGTGGAGAACCATGCCAAGGTGGCCGAGCTAGCGCTTGAGAGGGCAAAGCGCCTGGTGGAATGCGGGAAGGACGTAATGATCCTCCTCGATGGCATCACACGCCTCAGCCGCGCCTACAACCTGGCTTTACCTCCTAGCGGTCGAACACTCTCTGGCGGCATTGACTCTGTTGCCCTATACCCTCCAAAGCGCTTCTTCGGCGCTGCCAGGAACATCGAGGAGGGAGGCTCGCTCACCATCCTTGCCACGTGCCTCGTCGATACAGGGAGCCGCATGGATGATCTCATCTACGAGGAGTTCAAGGGGACGGGGAACATGGAACTCCATCTTTGCCGCAGGCTTTCGGAACGCAGGATCTTCCCCGCCATGAACATCCAGCGCAGCGGCTCCCGTCATGAGGAGCTACTTATGGATGAGGTCACCTTACAGAAGATCTGGCTGCTTCGCCGAATGGCAAACTTGGTGGCCTCAAACTCCCAAAATCCCACCGAGGCCACGGAGTTGATACTGGAGCGATTAGCCAAGACCCAATCCAACACCGAGTTCCTCGCCACCCTGTCCCAGGAAAGATGAACAGGCAGACCAGCCAGCAGCATCACGCTGGCATAGGGTGAAATCCAGGACGCTTACTTCCCTCAAGCGCCATTCCCATTCCCGCCCTTTTTCCGCCCGGTTTTCACATCTTTTCAGGAGCAGTCATCCCCATGAGATGAAGTGTCTTCGCCAGGACAATCCGAGCAGCTTCAACCAGCTTGAGACGAGCCAAGGTGAGCGGTTCGTCAGACGAAATGACACGACACTTCTCATAGAAGTTGTGGAATGTGGTTGCTAAGTCTAAAGCATAGTAGGGGAGGTGGTGGGGTTCCATGGTCGAGGCTATCAACTCCAGCACCTCTGGTAGCTGGAGCATTTTCCTGATTAGGATGATCTCAGGTTCAACGGCGAGCAAGGAAACGTTCCCCTCTTTATAGTCGATGCCCCTTTCCTGAGCAAGACGAAGTATGCTAGCGATACGAGCGTGCGCATATTGAACGTAATAGACTGGGTTATCCACCGATTGGCGTTTCGCCAATTCCAGGTCGAAGTCCATCTGACTATCGGCGGAGTGAGACAGGAAGAAGAAGCGACAGACATCGGGGCCAACCTCCTCTACCAACTCACGAAGGATAATGAGTTCGCCTGTACGTTTTGACACCCGGAGCACCATTTCCCCACGCTTCAGGGTAACCATCTGTGAGATGATAATCTGGAGCCTCTCTGGGTCGATGCCCAGGGCACCTACTACCGCCTTCATTCTAGAGACATGCCCCTGATGGTCTGCACCCCAGATGTTGATCACCCTCGAAAAGCCCCGCTCAATAAATTTGTTGTAGTGGTATGCGATGTCAGTAGCAAAGTATGTTGGCGCACCATCGCTTCGCACCAGCACATTATCTTTGTCCTCACCAAGGACGGTAGAGGTGAACCAAACTGCCCCCTCTTTCTCACTTATGTAGCCCCTCTCCTTGAGAAAGGCCATCACCCGGTCATACTGCCCCTGTTCGAAAAGGCTATTTTCGCTGAACCAAACATCGAAGGATACCCCCAAGGCATCAAGGTCATCCTTAATGGTCTTCATGACCTTGGCCACTCCAATCTTGCCCAGTTCAGCCGGCTTGCCTGACAACTTCTCTCCCTCATCAGCGACGATCTCTCTAGCAATATCCATTATGTAATCGCCGAAATAGCCCTCAGCTGGCATCTGGGCATCAATCCCCAGTAACTGCTGATACCGCGCATAAAGGGAGCGGTAGAATGCCTCCATCTGGCCGCCAGCGTCGTTAACATAATACTCCCTGACCACGTCGTATCCTGAGGAAGCAAGCACACTTGCCAAGGTGCTGCCCATAATAGCACCACGCCCATGCCCCACATGAAGGGGACCTGTAGGATTGACACTCACAAATTCCACTTGCACCTTAGCACCCTTCCCCAGGTCAACATCTCCATATCGCTCGCCGGAACTTATGATGCTGTCAACCTGCCCGGTGAGCCAACCGCTTTTCAGCGAGAAGTTGATAAAGCCAGGGGGCGCCACAGAGATGCTCTCAATCTCATCAGGCAACTGCATGAAACTGACGACGTTCTGGGCGATGGTCATCGGATTCATCCGTGCTGCCCTTGCCAGTTTCAACGGGAGAGTTGCGGCATAGTCACCATGCTCCGGATTCTGGGGGCGCTCCAGCACAATATCAGGCATCGTTACTGGGGGAAGCAAATCCCTCCTCTGCGCCTCAAGGACCGCCTCTTTCAGCATATTTGCGATCTCGTCTTTTATCATCATGCCTCCACCCCGGTAAGTCCATCCCGCCAAAGCCGAGCCATCTCCCCCGCGAGGAGTTGGTGTTCAGGCCAGGATAGCTGTGGGTCCTCCTTAAGCAGACGAACCGCCTCTCCCCTGGCAAGCTCCAAGAGGTTCATGTCAGATAGCTTCGCCATCTTGAGGTCGGGGAGGCCACTCTGCCTTGTGCCAAAGAACTCTCCAGGCCCTCTTAACTCCAAGTCTTTCTCAGCAAGCACAAATCCGTCGTGGCTGCCCTCCAACACTGAGAGACGGTCTCTCCCGTCGGTGGTAGGATTCTCCGCAACCAGAATGCAATAGCTTGCCTCTTCCCCGCGGCCGACTCGGCCACGAAACTGATGCAGCTGCGCCAGGCCGAAGCGATCGGCACCCTCAATAAGCATCACTGTAGCATTGGGAACATCGATACCAACCTCAACCACAGAGGTGGCTACCAGGATGTCCAGCTCTCCCCCTCTAAACCTTCTCATTACCTCTTCCTTGTTCGCAGCCTTGAGTCTGCCATGTAACAGCCCAAGGCGAAGATCAGGGAAGACTTCACTGGAGAGACGCTCGTACTCGGTGATAGCCGCCTTGGTGTCGATGGCCTCCGACTCCTCGATCAGCGGACAAATGATGAAAGCCTGGTGTCCCTCGTGGACCTCTTTACGAATGAAACGATACGCCCTGCCCCTCTCCTCTGGTTCGAGGCACTTGGTCGTGATGGGCCGTCTCCCTTGTGGGAGTTCATCGATCACCGATAGGTCAAGATCGCCAAAAAGGGTGAGTGCCAAACTACGCGGGATAGGCGTGGCGGTCATCACCAGGAGGTGCGGGTTTGAACCTTTCTGACGAAGCCCTGAACGCTGCATAACACCGAAGCGGTGCTGCTCATCCACGATGGCGAGCCCCAGCTTATCAAACTCTACCACCTGCTGAATCAAGGCATGTGTACCTACAACTATATCCACCTTTCCTTCCGAAATATACCGGTGCACCCTCTCCTTCTCGCTTTTTTTCATACTGCCGGTCAGCAAAGCTAGCGTGATCTCATATGGTAGGATAGCTGAGAAAGCTTGCAGGCTACCATCTAATTTCCCCTGCTGACCCACTCTGGCCAAAAGAGCTGAGATGTTCAAGAAATGCTGCTCCGCCAGTATCTCAGTAGGTGCCATAAAGGCACCCTGATAGCCACTGGCCACCGTGGCCAAGAGCGCTGCGGTTGCCACTACGGTCTTACCACTGCCAACCTCGCCCTGAAGAAGCCGGCTCATCGGCCTCACCTTGGCTAAATCGGCGAGAATCTGCTTGAGGGCACGCTGTTGAGCCCTGGTAAGAACAAAGGGCAGAGAACCGATGAACGTTTCCACAATATGATTGCCAGGCTTGATAGAGTTTGCCTTACCACCATCCCGCCATTCGCGCCTCCGCGAGAGCAGACCTAACTGGATGAGGAACATCTCATCAAAGGCCAACCTTCTCCTGGCGCTATCCTTCAAGAACTCGTTCTCTGGATAATGAGCCTGGTTTATCGCCTCGGAGAGTACAAGAAGCTGGGCACGACTCCTCACTTCCTCGGGGAGAAAGTCTGAAACTTGCGGTGCCCAAAGGTCCACAGTCTCTTTAACCAACCTCCTTACCACGCGATGGCTTAGCCCCTCGGTGAGTGAGTAGACGGGAATGAGCCGACCGGTATGAATCAAATCCTCGGTAAGGGGCTCGTATTCTGGGGATTGGAAGACTTTTATCCCCTTGAAGAGGCTCACCTTTCCGCTCAAGACCAGTTGTGAGTTGGTGTGAAGCTTCTTGGCAAGATAGGGTTGATTGAACCAGATAACCCTCATGTTGCCGGTCTCATCGCCCACGATGGCCTCGGTAGAACGCCTACGACCAACGCTGCTAATCTGTGCCTGCCAGATCGTGGCGATGACTGTCTGTTCCTCGCCTATCTTCAGTTGGGCGATGGTTTTCCTTGTGCTGTAGTCAATGTGGCGCCTGGGGAAAAAATAGAGCAAGTCGTGTATCGTCTCAACGCCCAGACGGCGAAACTTGGCAGCCTGGTTTGTGCTGATTCCCTTGAGGGCAGTAATCGGCGCATTGAGGTCTTCTTGCCTTCTAGTTGTTTTTACCGTCTCCTTTGGCTCTACCGCCCTACCCCCCGCTTCGTTTAGCTGACTAAGAACTTTTCTTACCCACTCCTCTCGCCTCCCCACGTTTAAACTAGCATAACTTACCGGGAGCAAACCATTGGGAAATTCACCCGCCCAGCGCTGTAGATAGCGGTCCATTCCCCCTAACACAGCATTATCCCGATAACCCCTCTTTCGCTCCAGCTCTAATATCTTACCAAGCGTTGCTATATCCAAGGCTATTACTCCACGGAAACGATGTAGTGATAATGGGGTTCACCACTGGAGATCACTTCCACTTCAACGTGGGGGTGTTGTTGGCGGAGCATCCCGGCAATTCCCTCGGCCTCAGCACCCTCAGTATCAGCACCATAGTATATAGTAACGATCTCGCTTCCCGCCACATCTATCTGTTCCAGCATTTCTTTGACAAGCTGGAGAACGCTATCACCAACCGCCGCTAGCTCTCCGTCGAGAAAACCGATAGCTTGACCCGCCTTCATACTAAAGCCGCCAATCGTTGCCGAGCGCACCGCAGTAGTAACCTCCACCGTCCTCACCGCCAATCTAGCCTTTTCCATCGCCTTGATATTCGTTTCAAGATCAGCTTCGTTGTCAAAGGCAAGGAGAGCTGCCACGCCCTGAGGGATCGTTTCCGTAGGCACAATTTCAACTCTTTTGGCGCTCAGCCCTCGAACCTGTTCCGCGCTAAGCACGATGTTGGAGTTATTGGGCAGGAGAACAACCTTATCAGAGCGCACCGTCGCTACCGCGCTCAGTAGCTCCTCAATCGAGGGGTTCATTGTCTGGCCTCCGGGGACAACAGCGGTAACACCAAGGCTCTTAAAAACCTCCGTTAGCCCCTCCCCCGAGACCACCGCTACTATAGCGATATCAACCGGTGGTAAACGCTTCATGGCCATGAACTCTTCGTGCTGCTCATCCATGTCTTCTACCTTCACCTGGCGCAGCGTGCCCAATGACGCAGCATAGCTTATAGCAGAGCCAGGATCCAAGCTGTGGAAATGGACTCTCACCACATTCTCATCCCCAACCACAATCACAGATTCTCCAATAGCCTCAAGCCTGGCCCTAATATCATCAAGGCTTAAATTCTGGCCCTCGATCATGAACTCGGTGCAGTAACCAAAGGAGCGTTCTCCAGCAGTGACCTTGGGGATCTCTATAGGGATTTGCTGTGGCTTTACATATGCCTCGTCCACCTCGCCACGAAGGTAGCGCAGAAAACCGTCAAGGATCACATAAAGACCTAACCCCCCGGCGTCTACCACCCCAGCCTCACGTAACACTGGCAGAAGGGAAGGGGTTCTAGCCACGGAATCCCTCGCCGCAATAGTGGTGGCCTCTACAATATTAAACAGGTCGTTACTCACGGAAGCCTTCTCGGCCGCAGCGGAAGACTCCCTGATCACAGTGAGTATGGTGCCCTCAACAGGATCGCTCACCGCCTTATAGGCAAGGTCTGACCCTGCCATCA
>CAZYLE010000020.1:14946-15621 GCA_964648675.1 uncultured Dehalococcoidales bacterium | reverse complement strand
TGCCTTACTTGCTCTATTGTCTGTAAATTTTGGTCGTTCATGATCAGTTGCATGTCCCAATCATAAACGAGTTGCCTTAATCTCTCAGGCTCACCTTGTATTAGAAACCGATACCCCCTCCAGGCTCATCTTGTATTGGAAGAGACTGCTATTGGCTTGACACTTTATGTAGTGTATCATAAAACCCACAACTGTAGTTTGCCTGACAGGAGGATTTAGATGTATAAGAGGATGCTCGTTCCATTGGACGGCTCGGAGGTGGCCGAAGTAGTCTTTGTTTATGCAAAAGAACTTGCCGCGAGACTTAGTCTGGATGTAACACTGCTCAACGTCTGTACTCCAGAGGAACGCGAATTGCTTCCTATGCACCAAGCCTACGTCGAACGTGTGGCTGATACCGTGAGGCGTCAATCAGAAGAGGTCCAGGAAAAGGGGATCGCTCAACCAGGTTATAAAGCAATAAATGCACACGGCGAAATGGCCGTAGGCTACCCCGCTGAGGAAATAGTCCGTTACGCCGATGAGAACAACATCGATCTAATACTAATGGCAACCCACGGCCGCTCTGGTATCGGGCGTTGGGCTATGGGAAGCGTGGCCGATAAGGTCCTTCGCGCATCAAAGGTCCCCATTTGGCTTGTTAGAGCAGGGATTCCCGAAGAGATTATATATGAT
>CAZYLE010000020.1:3674-14936 GCA_964648675.1 uncultured Dehalococcoidales bacterium | reverse complement strand
AACGATACTTGTACCACTGGACGGTTCAGAGCTCGCCGAATCGGTTCTTGCCCATGTGGAAGCATTGGCGAAACAGCGTGATGCTGAGCTAGTGGATGTCGTTCTGCTAAGGGTTTGCGAACACGCTATTATCCCACTCGATTATGCAGAAGGCATACCCATGGGTTGGGATAAGCAACTGGAACAAGAAACAGCTAGATGCAAGCAATTGGCTGCGCAGTATCTGGCCGTAGTGGAGAAGCGGCTTAAGGATACCGGCCTTACAGTTAAGTCAGAGATACTGGAGGGCAAGCCTGCCGAAGAGATCGTTGACTACGCTACCAAGAACCCATTCAATCTCATCGCTATGGCAACCCACGGCCGCTCTGGCATTAGCCGGTGGGCCTATGGCAGTGTAGCCGAGAGAGTCCTGCAACAGGTCACTAGCCCCCTCTTTCTGGTAAGGCCGCGCTAATCCGATTCGGGACAAATAAGAGATAGCACCGTAGAGCTAAGATGGTTCGCCATACCATTCTTGGCATAGTGCTAAGAGAACCTCGAGATAATCTGGGAGATAAATAAGAAAGTCAAAGCTATCGGGGGTGAAAATTCCGGCTAAATACGCTCTTCTTGTCACGCTCTATTCCTGTAATCGTTATGGACGCTCTGAGTCATGAAATTGTATGTAGGGAGAGCAATAGAATTGGGCGCCAGAAGTACCCTTCAGAGCATGAGCATTCCTGCTCCATATCCACCATGGGATTTTATAAGAGCAGTAAAGAAATGCCATCTCCAATAGGAACTTTGTATCTCCCTCAAATACTACCACTCAGATGAGACGAAGAGATCCCAACCTAAAAGTCGCCTCCACCGCCCCGCGGGCTTGTGCCAGCGATTGGCTTGACACCTCCATTAGTGTATCATAATCTACAAAATCAACACTTCACTGATAGGGGGGATGGACATGTATAAAAGGATGCTCGTTCCATTGGACGGCTCGGAGCTGGCTGAAGTGGTCTTTGCTTATGCAAAAGAACTTGCGGGGAGGCTTA
The DNA here is from genome assembly GCA_964648675.1 of uncultured Dehalococcoidales bacterium. Lineage (GTDB taxonomy): Bacteria > Chloroflexota > Dehalococcoidia > E44-bin15 > E44-bin15 > DAOUVR01. Next base: position 13,905 of record CAZYLE010000020.1, on the reverse strand, counting down.
GCCTAGACGTTACCCTGCTCCATGTTTGTAGCCCAGCGGAGCAAGAATTGGCCCCCCTACATCGAGCCTATATCGAGCGGGCAGCTGAGACCGTAAGCCGTCACTCAGAAGAGGTCCAGAAAAAGGCTGGCATTCAACCAGGGAGTAAAGAAGTAGCAACTAGAGGTGAGTTGGCTGTGGGCTATCCCGCTGAGGAGATTCTTAGCTATGCTGATGAGAACGACATCGACCTGATCCTCATGGCGACCCACGGCCGTTCTGGAATCAGACGTTGGGCCATCGGGAGCGTTGCCGATAAAGTCCTTCGTGCATCAAAGATCCCCGTTTGGCTGGTTAGAGCGGGGATACCTGAAGAGGTTATTTATGATCAATGGCCGATGAGAACAATACTGGTGCCGCTCGATGGCTCAGAGCCCGCAGAATTCGTCCTTCCCCACGTCGAAGCTGTGTCGAAACAGCGAGGCGCTGAGCTAGTGGATGTTATCCTGCTCAGGGTTTGTGAACCCCCTATCATTTCCTCCGATTACCCAGAGGCAATTATGCCCTTGAGATGGGAGGAGCACGTAGAGCAGCAAATGGCCTGGAGTAAGCGGGCGAGTGAGAAGTACTTGGCCAGAGTGGAGCAGCGGCTTAAGGATGCTGGCCTTAAGGTGCGCTCAGAGGTTCTGGTGGGGAAACCACCAGTGGGCAACCCCGCTGACGAGATAATTGACTATGCCAATAGAAATCCTTTCAATCTTATTGTCATGGCAACCCACGGTCGCTCTGGAATCAGCCGGTGGGCATACGGCAGTGTCGCCGCACGAGTATTGCTAGGGGTCTCAAGCCCACTCCTTCTGGTAAGGCCGCGCTAATCTCGGTGATGGTCAATAGAGCCAAAGATGTGCGTCATGCTATACTTAGCATAGTGTGGAGGGTGAAGTTACATGGCAGCAAGTCCCGCCAGTCAAGATTTAGCAAAATACCAAACAGCGGTGATACTTAGGGATGGTTCCACTTTACATCTCCGACCCATTCAACATGAGGACGAAGATAAGCTACTTGACCTTTTTTACCGCCTGAGCCATCGTGCTGTCTATCTCAGATTCCACCACGTATTGACGCAAATGTCTAAAGAGGAAGTACAACGCTTCTGCGATGTTGACTATCACAACGCCTTTGCCCTGGTAGCAACGATTGGAGAATACGTAGAAGAGAAAATCATTGCTGTGGGACGCTACCATCGGCTTCTCAGTGGAGATTCAGCCGAAGTAGCCTTTGTCGTTGAAGATGCGTACCAGGGGAAAGGCATTGCAACTCACCTGCTAGAACAGTTAGCTGTAATAGCCATGGAGAAAGGTGTACGCCTTTTTGAGGCTGAAGTACTTGGTGAAAACCGTGAAATGATGAGAGTTTTCCTGGACAGTGGTTTTCAGATGGAACGAGAGCTGGAATACGGCGTATACCGCGCCGTGTTGAACATCGCTCCAACCCCGTTAGTTGAGGAGAAGTCCGCCGAACGAGAGAGAATCGCCACCATAGCTTCGTTAAGAGCCTTCCTTAATCCACACTCCATAGCTGTGATTGGCGCCTCACAGAACAAGGCAGCTATTGGCAATATAATCTTCGGCAACCTATTGCGCTGGGGATTTAACGGCGTCGTCTATCCGGTGAACCCAAATGCTGAGGTGGTCTCCTCGGTCAAGGCTTATCCCTCTGTTCTCGATATACCAGGTGAAGTGGATCTGGCAGTGATCGTTGTTCCAGCGGAAAAGGTCCATCAGGTAGTAGAACAGTGCGGGCGCAAAGGCGTGCATGGCGTTGTTGTCGTATCCGCTGGTTTCGCCGAAAGTGGAGTTGAGGGGATGGCGATGGAGAAAAGGCTGGTTGATACAGCTCGCAGTTATGGAATGCGCCTAGTGGGTCCCAACTGCTTTGGGATTATTAACACGAGCCCCGATGTCAATATGAATGCTACATTTTCGCTCGTTTACTCTTTCAGCGGCAATATTGCGCTATCAGCACAAAGCGGGGCTCTTGGGCTTGCCATCCTCGAATATGCACAAGGCATGAATATTGGCTTCTCTACTTTTGTCAGTATAGGAAACAGGGCCGACGTATCGAGCAATGACCTGCTCCAGTACTGGCAGCAAGACTCTTCCACTGATGTCATCCTCCTTTATCTCGAATCCTTTGGCAATCCGAGGAAGTTCGCCCGCATTGCCCGCTCGGTCACAGCTATGAAGCCAATAATAGCCCTGAAAAGCGGACGAAGCCCAGCCGGATCCAGGGCTGCCGCATCGCATACCGGGGCACTAGCTACTGCCGAGGTAGCCTCCGAAGCCCTGTTTAGACAAGCGGGAATTATTCGGGTAGATACACTAGAGGAACTCTTTGACGCGGCTAATTTGCTATCTCACCAATCCATACCTTCGGGAAGAAGAACGGCCATTCTTACCAATGGAGGTGGCCTCGGAATCCTGGCCGCTGATGCTTGTGCTGCCAGAGGCCTTGAATTGCCTTCTCTTTCGGCTGAGACCCTCTCCAAAATGAGGAGCTTTCTACCACGGCAGGCCAGTCTTACCAACCCCATCGACATGACGGCTCAGGCTACTGCTGAGGGGTATAGCGAGTCACTGAAGCTCCTGGCGCATGACGACAACATAGATATCGTAATTGTCATCTTTATCTCCCCATTACCTATACGGCCAGAAGCGATTGTAACCGCCATTGGCGACGTAGCGCCTCAGTTTCGGCAACGAGGCAAGACACTGGTAGCTTCATTTGTGGGTTCACATGTCCCGTCTATCGCCATAGGTTCCAGACAAGAGGGAGTTGTTCCCTGTTTTACTTTCCCGGAGTCTGCCGCTGCCGCGCTCGCTAGGGCTTATGAGCACGGCGAGTGGTTGAAGAGACCCAAGGGGACAATTCCAGAGTTGAGAGGCATTGATAAGAAGAAGGCTAAGCAGATCGTCGAATCAGCTTTAGAACAACGTACAGTGCAACCTTCATGGCTAGATGCTACTTCCATCATCGAGCTTCTCGACTCATACGGTATTCGCGGAGCATATTCAAAATTAGCTGGGACTGCCGAGGAGGCGGGAAAAGCAGCTAAAGAAATCGGCTTCCCTGTTGCCGTGAAGCTTCTATCCACTACAATAGCCCACAAGACGGAGGTTGGCGGTGTAATGCTCGATCTCCGCACACAAAGACAAGTAGAGCGGTCTTTTGCCCAAATTAAAGAACGTCTGACAAGCGCGGGAAAAGAAGGTGAGATGCTTGGCGTGCTTGTTCAGAAGATGATACCTCAAGGAATAGAGGTAATAGTTGGCGTAACTCAAGACCCATCTTTTGGCCCCCTGATCATGTTCGGTATGGGCGGGGTTTATGCCGAGTTATTCAAGGACACCACCTTTCGCATTCACCCACTGACCGATATTGATGCCCACGAAATGGTGCGCTCAGTCAAGGCTCACCAGCTTCTTGAAGGCTGGCGAGGAGCCAAGCCCTCAGATATAAAGTCTCTTGAGGAACTACTGCTTAGAATCTCAGCTATGGTGGAAGACCTGCCCCAAATAACGGAGCTAGACCTTAATCCGGTGAAAGTCCAAGAGCGAAATAAAGGGTATGTGGTAGTTGATGCTCGAGTCATGCTGTCCTAACTTTCTCGCCCCTGGTGCTTTTCGTTTCCGCTCAGAAATATCTCTGTTACACCTGTTCTGCGAAGGCCAAATTCGCTTACCTAGGAGTGTTGAATAGCTCGCCAACATGGTAAGCCCAAACGGTTATCCACATTGTTCATAGATAGAATGACCCAAGCTCCTGCATTGACACGACATTACACAATGTTGTATAGAATCATTAGACCAAGCCTGGATTAAGAAAGGGGTAAGCATTTGGACATAATAGAAGCCATACGGACACGGAAGAGCATAAGAGGATTCAAGCCTGATCCTGTTCCCAAGGAGGTCCTCAGGGAGATCCTAGAGATAGCTACAAGAGCGCCTTCGGGAGTGAACGCGCAGCCGTGGGAGATCGCTGTTGTCGCCGGGGAGGCCTTGGACAACATCAAGCGGGGCAACGTCGAGATGGCCGCGTCTGGAGCAATGCCGAATCATGACAGGCCAAGCCAGGTTCGGGAAGGTGTCTACAAGAAGCGCCAAGTGGACCTGGCCATCCAGCTTTTTCAGCTTATGGGCATAGCCAGGGAAGATAAGGCTAAGAGAGCAGAATGGACACAAAGGGGCTTTCGTTTCTTCGATGCGCCGGCTGCCATCATCCTGTATGTGGATAAGTTACTTGGCGAATCAGGCCCACTGATGGATATCGGCAGCCTCGCCCAGACTATCTGTCTTGCCGCACTAAACTACGGCTTGGGCACCTGCATCGAGGGACAAGGAGTCACGTATCCCGATGTAGTAAGGAGGTATACCGGCATACCACAGTCCAAGCGTATTATTATCTGCATCGCCATCGGTTATCCGGACTGGGAATTCCCGGCAAATAAATTAGAGAGCAAGCGCGAGCCTGTAGACAGCATCACCACTTGGTGCGGCTTCGACTAGCCATTGCGGACGTCCGCCACGGTGGCTGTATTCTCTCTACTTCTTGTTTGCCCTATCCCCATAGCAATGATGAGCTTGGCAACTATGTAGGATGCTTAATCGCAGTCTTGTGATATGAGCATCAATTCGAGTAAAGTGAACATGCAAACAAACGAAAACACACTCACTGTTGGCCTCATCCTCAGAGGCGCATAGTGGGTCACCCGTTCACTCCGCGAAAAGGAAGGGGGTATCTCATATGTTGAGTGTAGCGGAAGCCATCCAGCAGCGTCGCAGCGTCCGCAGCTTCAAGCCCGATCCAGTCTCACAGGAGATGATTCTGCAGATGCTGGAGGCGGCACGCCTAGCGCCCTCAGGCAGCAACCGGCAGCCATGGCGCTATGTCGTTGTAACCGACACCGAGGAGAAGAAGCGATTGCGCCAGATATGCCTGGACCAGGCCTTCATTGAGGAAGCAGCGGTAGTCTTCGTGGCCTGCGCCGACCTTTCCGCCTACTCCAAAGAGGCATCCCAGCGACGAAGCCAAGAATTCGTTGACTTCAGGGTGGAGCTATCCGGTGGCTTTGCTAAGGCACTTGAACGTTTCGCTGATCCCCAGTTTCGCAAGCTTGCCGACTCCGCACCCGAGCCCGATATACGAACTTTTATTGCACCAGCCACAGCCAACACCTATATCGCCACAGAACATCTGGTGCTTATGGCTACTGCCCTAGGGTTGGGCTCCTGTTGGGTGGGAGCTATAACAGACTATGAGGCAGTCAAGAGCCTTCTAGGTTTCCCTGAGAATATTGTAGTGGTAGCGCTGGTAGCGGTTGGTTACCCCCAATCCGTTCCGCCACCCCGGCCACGTCTTTCCATGGAGCAGATACTGTTACGGCCTCTTTCCGGCGCTACATAGCTCCGGTTTGGCCGTTGGGTTCGGCCGGTCCACAGTTTTATGCCTTGTTTACGGGGAAGCCGCCGTAAATTCAACCTTATCGGGTAAGAAGACTAGCTTGGGAGAGTAGAAAATGCAAGAACATACACCGACATACGATGAAGCGCTATCGCTCCTCAAAGAGTTCAACAAGAGCGACAGCCTGCTGAAGCACGCCTATGCTGTTGAGGGAGCTATGCGCTATATGGCGCGAAAGACGGGCCAAGATGAGGAGAAGTGGGGAATTGTTGGCCTGGTTCATGACCTTGACTACGAACGGTTTCCCGACCAGCACTGCAAGAAGTCCAGGGAGATTCTAGAGGAACGAGGATGGCCAGAGGAATACATACGAGCGGTGGTCTCTCATGGCTGGAGTAACTTCAGTGACATTGAACCTAAAACAGATATGGAAAAGACATTATATGCCGTTGATGAACTGACCGGGCTTATCGCGGCGGTAGCGATAATTCGACCATCGAAGAGTGTGGCAGACCTGGAGGCAAAGTCGGTGATGAAGAAATGGAAGGACAAGTCATTCGCTGCAGGTGTCAACCGTTCGGTGATTGAACAAGGAGCTGCGATGATGGGGGTGGAATTGAGAGAGCTAGTCACCGATGTTATTATGGGCATGCGCGATGTAGCTGATAAGATAGGGCTATAACTCTGCGATAAACGAAAAGCCAGGCCCTAAGCAAATCTATCGACATTTAGAGTTTCAAAACCAAGCATAGTCAGATTGACATAATATTTAATCCGAGAGACTAGTCCTACTGACTGCATTGAACGCGCTGTAAGTTGACTTTGTCTTCAGACAGTGCGAAACTGGTAAGGTGGCTCCTGTTAGCCTTTTCTTTATCTTCAGCACTTCATTCGTTGTCGGCCTCTCTGGAGCGGTGACGCCTGGGCCCATGCTAGCACTCAACATCAGCGAGGCAGCCCGCCGTGGGTTCTGGACGGGGCCGCTTCTTGTCTTGGGCCACGCCATCATAGAACTTGTGCTGGTGATAGCCCTGGCATGGGGACTGAGCCGAATTCTAGGAAGCAGCCTCGTTGCCGGCATCATCGGGGTGGTCGGGGGCCTCTTCCTGATGTGGATGTCCTTTTCCCTGTTTCGCCAAGCGCGGCATCAGGCATTACCTGTAGGAGCTAATCCGCAAGGGGGATATTCCACCCGCAGACTTGTTCTGGCTGGCGTTGTGGTGAGCGTGGCCAACCCCTTCTGGTTATTGTGGTGGGCAACGGTGGGAACCACCTATCTATTATGGTCCCTTACAGTGGGGTTAATCGGGGTGGCCCTGTTTTATATAGGCCACATCCTCTCGGATCTAGGGTGGTATAGCCTGGTGTCCCTGCTTATCGCCAAAGGACGACGGATCATGAGCAACCGGGTATACAGGGGACTTCTGACTGTATGTGGTGTTGCCCTTCTTGGCTTGGGGGGCTACTTCCTGGTCTCCGGGGCCATGTTTCTCGCCAGCGGGTAGCACTACTTCGAAAGTTATAAGCTCCTTGAAAAGGATAATTAAAAAGAGAGCGCTCTTTTTACAAATTAGCCTACTATTTACCAGAAATAGTAATTATGGCATATAGTTGCACTTGTCAGAAAAAGTTGTTATAATCCAGCCTCAGTAAGCTAAGACGCTAATCTAAAGCGTCGGTGGTAGCAGTCGCGTCAAGGCAGATATCTTTTGAAAGGGGGGACAACTTAATGAAAAAGGTCCTATTAGTTGCCATAGCGCTGATACTGGTCATAGGCATCATTCCCCTCACGGCATGCGGCGGCGGTGAGGAGGAGTACAAAATTGGCGCCGTCCTCGCCATCACCGGGTTTAACTCAGCGCTGGGAGAACCAGAAAAGCAGACGCTTGAGATGCTGGAAAAAGAGATCAACGATGCTGGCGGTATAGATGGCAAAAATGTGAAAATCATCATCTACGACACCGAGACGGATTCGACGACGGCGCTGACTGCCACCAAAAGGCTTATTGAGCAGGACAAAGTGTTGGCCGTCATCGGGGCCAGTTCTTCCGGCGTCACCATGGCCATACTAGATACGATAACTGAGGCGGAAGTGCCACTAGTATCCCTGGCCGCGGCTGACGAAATTGTGACGCCAGTTGAGGAACGCTATTGGATCTTCAAGACCCCGCAGCCTAACTCCATGGTAGCAGATCGTATATACGAGTACCTGGATTCAGAGGGCATTAGCGAGGTCGCCATCATATCAGCCTCAGACGGTTTCGGCGTTCTAGGCCGTAGTGCATTAGTCGCTAGAGCTGATTATTGGGATATGAACATCGTGGCTGGGGAGACTTTTGACCCTGACGACACCGACATGACAACACAATTGACTAAAATTAAAGGCCTCGAACCCGAGGCTGTTATATGTTGGGGTACCAACAAGGGGTCTTCCGTCGTCGCCAAGAATATGAAGAGCCTCAATATGAATATGCCGCTGCTGATGAGCCATGGCATAGCCAACAGGGACTTCATCGATGCAGCCGGTACAGCGGCCGACGGCATCATCTTCCCTGTCGGCAAGCTCCCGGTAGCCGATCTGATTCCTGATAGCGATCCGCAAAAGGACGTTCTCCTTGATTATACAGCCGACTTCGAGGCCCGTTGGGGTGAGGGGAATGTTGACACCTTTGGCGGGCATGCATGGGACGCATTCATGCTGATCACCAATGCTATACAGAGTTTGGTAGATGAAGGCAAGGAAGTGGATAGGGCTGGAATCAGGGATATGCTGGAGAGCGCCGAACTGGTTGGAATCAGCGGCATTTTCAATATGTCCCCCACTGACCATCTTGGCCTGACGTCTGATTGCCTAGTGTTGGTCGAAATCGAAGATGGCAAGTGGACTCTGCTGGAAGAGTAGCTGACGAAAGCACCAGCCAATTCGGCTACCACAACATAAAGCATGGCCACCTGGCAGCTGGTTCAGTATGTGGTGACCGGGATCACGGTGGGCAGCATCTATGCCATTGTTGGTCTCGGTTTCACCATAATTTACAGTGTGACCGGGATAATTAATTTCGCCCAGGGAGAGTTCGTTATGCTGGGCGGGATGATTGCTTTCAGCCTCATTGGTCTCGGTATTCCTGTGCCTATAGCTCTGATACTAGCGGTCGTGCTAGTTACCTTGGTAGGAATCGTCTTCAACCTTGTTGCTATCCGTCCGGCTCGACGAGCATCCACCATCACCCTTATTATTATCACCATCGGCGGAGCGCTATTCATACGCGCCGTGGCGGGACTATACTGGGGCAGAGGTGCCGTGCCGCTCCCCCCTTTCAGCGGCGATGAGCCTCTTTCACTCCTAGGGGCTTACATCCCGCCGCAGAGCCTCTGGGTAATTGGCATAACCCTGGCGCTCATGGTCTTGATCTACCTTTTGCTCAACCGAACGCTGGTGGGCAAGGCGCTGAAGGCTGCGGCTATCAACCGACGGGCGGCAGCCTTAGTAGGCATCGATGCCCGCATGATGTCGCTTATCAGCTTTGCGCTGGCTGCCGCTATGGGGGCCATTGGTGGAATTGTCATCGCTCCCATTAGCTATGCATCGTATGATATGGGGGTAATGCTGGGACTTAAGGGTTTTGTGGCCGCTGCTATGGGAGGGTTCACCGGGGTATGGGGTGTGTTTGTCGGTGGCCTGGGCCTGGGCCTGGCGGAATCGCTGGCGGCGGGCTACATCTCATCGGCGTACAAGGACGCCATCGCTTTGATATTACTGTTCGCCGTCCTTCTCATCCGAGCCCGCAAGCTGATGGTTGGAGCAGAGGGGGCATGATGTCGAGATGGATTCGTGGTCGGGGGAAAATGCTGGTCATAGCTGCTTTGGCCGTTCTACTGGTCATCGTTCCTCTTCTGGGCAATGCCTATTACACCAGCGTTCTCATCATAATCGGCATCCATGCCATAGTAACTGTAGGCCTCTGTCTGCTCATGGGCTACACCGGCCAGATCAGCCTGGGTCAAGCCGCGTTCTATGGACTCGGCGCTTATATAGCCGCAATCTTGAGCAAGACATACCACGTCAACCCCTGGCTGGCCATGGTGGTGGCAGTCATCGCCACCGCCGCTTTCGCCTTTGCCATAGGTTTTCCCATATTTCGTCTTCGCGGTAACTATCTGGCCATGGCCACCCTTGGCCTGGGCATCATAGTCTGGATACTCTTCCGCGAGCTGGCTAGCGTCACCGGTGGCCAGGTGGGATTCCCCGGCATTCCCGACCTGTCCATCGCTGGATTCAGCTTCATTACCGATTTCAGATTCTACTATCTGGTGTGGGGCTTCTGCCTGGCGGTGATGTTTATTTCTCAGAACATCGTGGGTTCGAGAATGGGCCGAGCCATGAAGGCCATTCGCGACAGCGAGAGCGCTTCTCAATCCCTGGGCATCAACGCGACTCTAATTAAGGTTAAGATTCTCGCCCTTTCCACTGCCTACGCCGCGCTGGCAGGCAGCCTTTATGCCTACTACGTGGGATTTATAGACCCCCAGCCATTCAATTTTCTATTCTCAATACGCCTAGTAGTGATGGCTGTCGTCGGCGGACTAGCCAGTATTTGGGGTGCTATCTTCGGAGCAACCACCGTCCGTTTTATGACCGAGTTCCTGCACCCCTTTGGAGATATAGATGTGGTACTCTTCGGATTAATCCTAATGGTGGTTATTATCCTTTCACCACAAGGGGTCATTCGAGGGCTGGGGGACCTCTGGCGGAGATTTTCGAGAAGGTTATCACCTGGCTAGGTGAATTATG
>CAZYLE010000020.1:0-3664 GCA_964648675.1 uncultured Dehalococcoidales bacterium | reverse complement strand
CTTGAAGGTGAGCTCATTGCCATAATCGGGCCCAATGGGGCAGGAAAGACCACGCTATTCAATCTCATCGCTGGCGTTTTCCCCCCCACCACAGGCCAGATATTCTTCCGTGGGCAGGACTTGGCCGGTACCACCGACTACCAGAGGGCGCGAATGGGTATCGCCCGCACCTTTCAGGATGTGCGCCTCTTTGGTAATATGTCTGTGCTGGATAATGTTATGGTTGGCCTTCACTCAAGAAGCAAATATGGCATGCTAAGCGCCGCTTTTCGATTGCCACAGGGGCACCACGAGGAAGATAATATCAGGCTAAATGCGATCAACACCCTCAATCTGGTTGGCCTAGGGCGACGAGCCGATATCAGTGCCTCCGAGCTTACCTTCGGACAGCAGAAGCTGGTGTCTATCGCGCGGGCTCTGGCCACCAAGCCACGCATCATTATGCTCGATGAGCCTGCGGCCGGCTCTAATGTCCTCGAGACACAGGAGATTTCAGACCTCGCTAAGCGTATCCTCGAAATGGAGATAACCGTGATACTGGTGGAACACGACATGCGCTTTGTCATGGGAACGGCCGAGCGGGTTGTGGTATTGGATGGCGGTGTGAAGATCGCCGAGGGCACACCCAGCCAGGTCCAGAACGATCAGCGGGTCATTGCTGCCTACCTCGGCGAGCAGGAGGACCAGATATGATCCTCAGCGTTGATCATGTGTCGGTAGCCTACGGAAAACTCAATGCAGTGTGGGATGTCTCACTGGGCGTGAAGAGGGGAGAAATAGTGACACTCATCGGTGCCAACGGCGCAGGCAAGACGACCCTGCTTAATGCCATCGCCGGTCTGATACCGGTCAAAAGCGGCGCAGTGTACATGGGAGAACGCAATATAACTGGCCGCAAGGCTCACCAGCTTGTGCAGATGGGTATTGGATATGTGGCAGAAGGTAGAGGTATGTTCGGAAGTATGTCAGTCTTGGACAACCTCATACTGGGGGCTTATGCCCAGCACGGTGGCTGGACAAGCCAGCTCGGTGATGCAACTTGGTTATTGCGTCGTGAGGATTTTAAGCGTAGAATAGAGCATGTATATCAGCTATTTCCTCGCCTTACGACACGGCAAAATCAGAAGGCGGGCAGCCTGTCCGGCGGAGAGCAGCAGATGTTGGCCATCGGAAGGGCTCTTATGACATCACCCAAGCTACTCCTCTTGGATGAGCCTTCCCTTGGTCTGGCACCAAATTTGACAAGAGAGATCTTCGGGCTGCTCAACAGATTACGCGACGGGGGCATGGCAATACTGCTAGTGGAACAGGACGCCGTTTCTAGCTTGAGAATAGCTGATCGAGGCTACGTAATGGAGATGGGCCGCATAGCATTTGAGGGTACAGCGAAACATCTGATAAACAACGACAAGGTAAGACAAGCCTATCTTGGCCAGGTCTGGGGAGCCACCTCAACAACCCCAGCGCGGGACGGAGAAAATCAGGTTTGAAACAACTGTTATCGGGCAATGAGGCGATTGCCCTAGGGGCCTATCACGCTGGCGTCCGGGTGGCTAGCGCTTATCCTGGTACTCCAAGCACGGAAATCCTGGAAAATATGGCTAGCTATCGCGACGTCTACGTTGAATGGTCTACCAACGAGAAGGTGGCTATGGAGGTGGGGTTAGGAGCCGCTATAGCAGGTGTGCGCGCTTTGGTCTCCATGAAACATGTCGGGCTCAATGTAGCTGCCGATGCCTTCTTTGGCGCCTCTAATGTAGGCGTTCGTGGTGGGCTGGTGGTAGTATCAGCAGACGACCCTGGGATGCACAGCTCCCAAAACGAGCAGGATAACCGCCACTACGCGCGTTTTGCCAAGGTGCCCATGCTGGAACCATCGAACAGTCAAGAAGCCTATTCCCTTATGGCACCTGCCTTCACCCTGAGCGAAGAGCTGGACTCCCCCATAATGCTTCGAACTACCACGCGCATCTCGCATGCAAAGTCAGTGGTAGAATTTGACGGCGAGCGCCCTGAACTGGGCCCACCGCCACCATTCATCCACTCGCCTAGTAAGTATGTCATGGTGCCCTCATATGCCCGGCCACGACATCCGTTAGCGGAGCAGCGCATCCTGAGCGCGGCGCAACTTTTCGAACAGTTCCCCCTCAACGATGTCATCTGGGGAGACCGCAAACTCGGCATCATCTCTGCCGGGGTAGCCTATCAATATGCGCGTGAAGTATTCCCTCAGGCCTCCTTTCTCAAGCTGGTGACCACTTATCCCCTCCCTCAGCATCTGATACGAAGCTTTGCTGCTGAGGTGGAGACCCTGTTAGTGGTGGAGGAACTCGACCCATTCATGGAGGAAATCATCAAATCCATGGGCATTGCCGTGGAGGGTAAGTCCCTGTTCCCCGCAACGGGCGAACTCAACGTCCACACAGTGCTCCAAGGAGCAATAGAAGCAGGTCTTATCTCAGGAACGCCAGAAGAGGCGGCGGCCACCACTCCCGCCTCGAAGCGTCTTCCTCCGCGCCCTCCTCTGCTGTGTCCAGGATGCCCTCACCGTGGAGTGGCCTATGTCTTGGGTCGCCTCCGCTTTGGCCCCAAGGGAGCGATTGAAGGAGCTAGAGTTGGCGGCAGAAAGGGTAAACAGTGGCATATCGCCACCTCGGACATAGGTTGTTACACCCTGATGGTATATTCACCCCTCTTTGCTATTGATAGTTGTGTGTGCATGGGAGCGAGCATTACCATGGCCCACGGCTTAGAGAAGGCCGGAGTGGCAGAAAAGACGGTGTCAGTCCTAGGCGACTCCACCTTCATGCACGGGGGGATTCCAGGCCTAGTGAATATGGTTTACAACAGGAGCCATAGCACAGTGATTATTCTAGACAACCAAACCACCGCTATGACCGGGCATCAAGGCCACCCCGCAGCCGGGCGCTCGGCCAGGAATGAAGAGGCACCCAAGGTTGATATCGCAGAGCTGGCGCGGGTTATCGGTGTTAAAGACGTTAATGTGATCAGCGCTTTCAATCTAAAGGAGATCGAAGAGACTATCCGACGCTGCTCAGCCAATAATGAACCTTCTGTTATCGTGGTGCAAGGGCCGTGTTCCTTGTACGAGCATATCAGTGGAACCGCGCTCAGGGTTAACGAAGAACGCTGCAATGGTTGTAAACTATGCCTGGACATCGGGTGTCCTGCCATAACCTTCGCTGGGGAAAAAGCATACATTGTACCTACTATGTGCGTTGGGGAGAGCTGTTCACTATGCGTTCAGGTCTGCGCCCGCAAAGCCATTGAGAAAGCAGGCGATTGATGCCCAAAAAGGCTGATATCTTGATGACGGGAGTGGGAGGCCAGGGCGTAATTATGGCGTCCGACATCCTAACCACGGCTGCCCTTGCCACCGGCTACGATGTGAAGAAGACAGACTCCCTAGGCATGGCTCAGCGTGGTGGTAGTGTGACCAGCCATGTGCGCCTGGGAGATAAAGTATTTTCCCCCATGATTCCCCCAGGTGGTGCCGATTTTCTGTTATCATACGAACGCCTTGAGGCAGTCCGTTCCTTAGCTATCCTTAGGCCCAGCGGCATTGCCATTGTTGATAGTGTCGCTGTGACCCCACTCTCGGTTACCATTGAAGGTTTCCATTATCCCAGCGTCGATGAAGTAC
>CAZYLE010000019.1:10914-16244 GCA_964648675.1 uncultured Dehalococcoidales bacterium | reverse complement strand
CCCTCCCTCTAACTCCCTCCCACCAGGGTAAGGAGGATATTTTGCAATCGACTTAAAAACCTCGTTCTAGGTTAAAATCTTCTCTGCCAAGAATTTATTTACTGCCTCAGAGACCTCTTCCTGGGCGCATTTCACACGCCACATCCCCTCAGGGAGGTTTATCCTTAACCACCTCCGATACCATTTCTGGCGAATGCCTTTGCTGATAACAAGGATAAAATCCCCAGTCTTTGGGTCCTCCGAGATTTCCATCAGACCTTTATTCTTTAGCCCCCGCATTCCCATCCTAGCTACAACCCCGATATCCTTGATCTCCACTTCATAACCCCTCTCTACTTCGCCTTTATAAAGCCTGCCTTGGGCAGGGCGATCTTGAGTGCCTCGATCACCACATCGATATCGTCCTCGGTTACATAGCCCAAGTGGCCGATGCGGAATATCTTCCCTTCAAGCTTCTGCTGCCCACCAGCGAGGATGGTATTATGCTCCTCCTTAAGAATACTCAGAAGCTTCTTCACATCTAGACCACCAGGTGCTTGAACCGCAGTCACCGTATTTGAGGCATAGGTCTCATTAGCGAAGATGGATAGCCCAAGCGACTTCACCCCCTCCCTCACCTTTGCTCCCACACGGGCATGGCGAGCAACGATGTTGGAGAGTCCCTCCCGCTTCAACAATCTGAGGGCAGCGGAAAGTGCATAAATCGCTGTGAGTGCTGGGGTCCAGGGAGTCTGCCCCCTTTCATCCAGGTATTTCTTTGCTCTGGCGAGATCCCAGTAGTACCTCGGCATCTTTGCTTCAGCGTTCGCCTGCCATCCCCGCTCGCTGACGCTGACCATAGCCAGCCCTGGTGGAGCCATCCACGCTTTCTGAGAGCCGGTGACCACTACATCGCAGCCCCAGTCGTCCGTAGGTAGGTTGATAGCACCCAAGCTACTCATGGCATCCACCAAAAGAAGCTTCCCGAACTCCTTGACAATAGCGCTTATGGATTCCAGGTCATTAGTTAGCCCGGTTGAAGTCTCATTATGCGTAACTTGAACTGCCTTTATCCCAGCGTCTTGTGATAGCGCCTGACGTACCGCCGCCGGTTCAACTGGTTGCCCCAACTCAAAGCGAAGCCTGGAGACTTCAGCGCCATACCGCTCAGCGATATCGCCAAAGCGCTCGCCGAAAACACCACTAGCCAGGCACAACACCTTGTCACCTGGTGAAAGAGTATTGACGACAGCCGCCTCCATGCCACCGGTACCCGATCCGGTTAGAACAAGAACATCCCCCTTTGTCTGAAACATCTCCTTGAGGATTGCAGTAACCTCACGAAGCATCTCAGCGAGCTCTGGCCCACGATGACCGACCATTTGCCGGGCCATTGCCTGTAGAATCTCATCGGGGAGCGGCGTGGGACCGGGAATTCTAAATTGCATCGTTACTGCTCCTTATCAAATCTTCCTTATCCACTCCTTTATACGTTTTAGGCCGTTGATAATATTATCCATTGAGGTGGCATAAGAGAGCCTGAGGTAATTATCGTCTCCAAAAGCAGCTCCTGGAATTACCGCTACATTAGCCTGGGTTAGTAGCATTTCCGCTAGTATAGAGGAGTTTTCTATCACCTGCCCATCGCAAACCCTCCCCAGGATCTTTGATATATTAGGGAACGCATAGAAGGCTCCTTGAGGTAAAAGGCAAGTAATCCCAGGGATCTGATTCAACCCCTTTATCATATAGTCCCTTCTTTTTTTGAACTCGATGACCATCTGTGTTACCGGCTCTTGAGTTCCGGAGAGCGCCACCACCGCAGCCTTCTGGGCAAAGGACGTGGGGTTAGATGTGGAGTGGTCCTGCAAATTACTCATTGCACCGATAACCTGCTTATCTCCAGCAGCATAACCGATCCTCCAGCCTGTCATGGAATAGGACTTTGACATCCCGTTTAGCACTATGGTCAAATCTTTTATCTTGGGATTCAGAGAAGCAATGCTCACCTGCTGGAAGCCATCGTAAACGATTTTTTCATATATCTCATCGGAGATGACCCGGATGTCCTTCGCTACAAGGATTTCCGCTATTTTCTGCAATTCGTCCCTTGAATATGCCGTCCCGGTAGGGTTGCAGGGGCTATTTAACATTAGCAGCTTCGTCCTGTTGGTTATATATTTCGATAGAATTGATGGGGTAAGTCTAAAACCATCCTCTTCTTTTGTCCCAATTATCACCGGCTTTGCCCCAGACAGCCTTACTTGCTCCGGATAACTCACCCAATAGGGCGCTGGTACTATTACCTCATCACCCTCTTCACATAGAACCTGAACTGCATTGTATATGCAGTGTTTGGCGCCACAGGAGACGATTACCTGAGAGGGTTCATAGTCTAAGCCATTATCTTCCTTTAACTTTTTGCAGATGGCCTGTTTTAGCTCTGGAATCCCTGAAGTGGGCGTATATTTGGTAAACCCTTCGTCTAATGCCCTTTTAGCTTCTTCCTTGATATGCTTTGGCGTATCAAAGTCTGGCTCGCCGGCGCCGAACCCAATTACATCGATGCCTTCAGCTCTCATGGCTTTGGCCCTGGCAGTGAGTCCCAAAGTAGGCGAAGGACCTATAGACTGTGCTCTCTTGGATAAAATCATGATTCATCTTTCCTTTCTATTACTGCTCATCTTTCTCAAAGGCTGTTATTCCTCTTATAAGGATTCTATCCAGTTCATCCTCGGTAAAAACACATTCGGTAATCATCACTTCCCTCGCCGTTATGCCAGCCGCTGCGGCCTGGCGAGCTATCTCGGTGCATTTCGCATAACCAATATGGGGGAGAAGGGCAGGGAGCCCCCACGTTTTCCAGCCCTTTTCGAGAAGCGCAGCGCAAGCTTCCTCATTAGCTTTGATCCCCAAAATGCATTTCTCTGTAAACAATCTCTCTGCCTTATCCAGCAAGGTTATCGATTCGAATAGACAGTGGCAAAGCAAGGGCAAGAAGGCATTCAACTCCAGTCGCCCTCGGCGAACAACTTCACAAATCACATAATCGTTGGATATCACTTGCATGGCCACCTGCTCCACCATTTCTGGAATTACCGGGTTCACCTTGCCAGGCATAAGGGAAGAGCCTGGCTGCAATTCAGGGAGGGTGATTTCGCACAGCCCAGCCCTGGGTCCAGAAGCCATGAGCATCAGGTCACTGGTTATTTTGGATATGTTTGCCGCATGAATCTTCAAGGCACTGGATACAGCGCTGAAAGCATCCAGGTTCTGAGTGGCATCTACCAAATCCTTGGCCTGAAAAAGCTCAAAGCCTGTGATTTGTCTCAACTTCTCTATGACCAGACGGCCAAATCCCCTGGGGGCGGCAATCCCCGTGCCAATAACCGTCCCTCCCATGTTCTGCCGCAGAAGCAACGACTGGCTCTCTACTATCCTAAATCTATCTCGCCCCACCACTCTACCATAAGCAGTAAATTCGGCTCCCAAGGTTATCGGGGCGGCATCCTCATGCTCTGTCCGGCCCATCTTCAATACGTTGGCGAACTCTTCAGACTTTTGCCGCAAAGCTTCTTGTAGCTCTACTATGGTAGCCGATAGCTGCTTATGCAGTCTAAGCATGGCAATTCTTATGGCTGTTGGACAAACATCGTTGGTAGAGGTATGCAGGTTTACATGGTTGTTGGGATGGACTAGGTCGTAATCACCCCGTTTACCACCCAATATCTCAATAGCACGATTAGCGATGACTTCATTTGCATTCATATTGGTTGACGTTCCAGCACCTCCCTGAAACACATCAGTAATGAACTGGTCGTCGAATTTACCCTTGATTACCTCATCGCATGCGGAAATTATCGCCCTCGCCACATCCTCAGCCAAAAACCCCATCTCCAGATTCGTCTGGGCGCAAGCCTTCTTGACCTCAGCTAAGGCACGGATATACTCACGGTGAACCATATAGCCCGAAACACCGAAGTTCTCCTTAGCCCGCAGAGTCTGTATACCCCAGTAGACATCCTCCGGTACCTCCCTTTCCCCTAACAGGTCATGCTCTACTCTCATTTCTTCTCCTTTCTCATTACTCGTCAAACCTTTTAACGGACTGGGGGATCCATTGAAAGGTTAGAAATACTTAATCAGCGTTGACTATCCTCACAAAGCGGCGCTTGCCATACTTGATTACATCACCTGGTTTGATGCCGACATGCCCCTCCGAGACCACATCCCTGGTTCCATCTTCGTGGACTATCTGAACTGCGCCTTGAGCAATCAAACGCTTCGCCTCGCTGGTGCTCTTCACCATCCCATTGTCGACCAGCCATCTAGGAATGTCTCTCCGCACCTCGATGTGTAGAGTACCACGAATATTAACCACAGCTCCACCAACCCGCACCGGCACCTCGCGCCGCTGCACCTCCTTCTCGAACCGCGCCTCAGCCTCCACAGCCGCTTTCTCGTCATGAAACTGTGTCACAATCTCGCATGCCAGGCGCTTCTTTAAAACCATCGGGTTCACCGATTGCGAATCCAGTTCCGCCCTGAACTGAGCAAGTTCCTCATCTTGCACATCGGTTAGAAGTTCGAAATAGTCCATCATCAAGTCATCGGTGATGCTCATCACCTTGCCATACATCTCGCTGGGTGGCTCATCTACAGCGATGTAATTCTCCAGGCTCTTCGACATCTTCTGCCGTCCGTCGGTGCCTACAAGGAGCGGCACCAGGAAGACCTGCTGGGGTGGCTGTCCTACCATCTGCTGAAGCTCCCGCCCTACCAGGCAATTGAACTTCTGGTCGGTACCGCCAAACTCTACATCGGCCTCAATGACCACCGAGTCATAGGCCTGGAGCAATGGGTAGAGAAACTCGGTGATGGCAATGGGCCGACCTGAGGCATATCTATTGGCAAAATCGTCCCTTTGCAGCATCTGGGCTACCGTGAATTTACTGGTGAGGGCAATGACATCGGCCAGGCTGAACTTGCCGAACCATTCGCTCTGCCAGACGACTTTGGTCTTGTCACGATCGACCACCTTGAAGAACTGCTTCATATATGTTTCAGCATTAGCACGCACCTCTTCGGCAGAAAGCATAGGGCGGGTTGCCGATTCGCCACTTGGGTCGCCAATCTGCGCCGTCCAGTCTCCAACTATGAGGATAAGCTGATGCCCCAACTCCTGAAACTGGCGAAGCTTCCTCAGTCCTACCACATGCCCCAGGTGGATGTCAGGCCGACTTGGATCGAAGCCCTGCTTGAGGCGAAGTTTTCGCCCTGAATCCAACAGCTTGACCATCTCTTCTTCCACAATGATCTCGACGACGCCTCTTCTTAGAAGGCCCCCATAT
>CAZYLE010000019.1:9584-10904 GCA_964648675.1 uncultured Dehalococcoidales bacterium | reverse complement strand
TCAACAGATGTTTCCCCCATTTCTCTGCCCCTTAATCTCCCCCCTCTTTCTTAGCAGTGCTTCAAGGTACTAATAATGCCCGTGTCTGTTCCACGTCCCGCTTCATCTGGGCCTTGAGCTCATCGGCGCCTGAGAACCTTACCTCTCCACGCAGTCGCTGCACCAGCTCTATCATGATCTCATGCCCATAAAGCTCCCTATCCTCGAAATCGAGGATATGAACCTCGACAATCCGCTTCCCATCACCAAAAGTGGGACGAATACCGATATTGGTAACTGCTGGGTAAGCCGTTTCGCCGACAAAGGCACGGGTGGTATAAACCCCATCAGGAGGCAAAGCCTGCTCCAGGTCGGGAACGAGATTTGCGGTAGGGAAGCCAAGCGTTCTGCCACGCTGATCGCCCTTTGCTACCTCGCCACTTAGCGTGAAGCGCCGCCCTAGAAGCCGGCTAACCTTTATCATGTCGCCTTGAGAAAGCGCAGAGCGAATCGCGGTACTGCTCACCACCTCTCCCTCCCGCAACATAGGCTCCACCACCTCTACAGAGAAACGAAGCTCCTTGCCCAGTGATTTTAGCTTTGTAGAGTCTCCTTTCCTTCTCTTGCCCAAGGCGAAGTCAGGACCAACCACCAAGCCGCGCATCCTGAGATATTTCTGCAACAGCTCGATAAACTTTTGAGCACTAAGCTCTGCCAACTCATGGGTGAATGACAGAGTCACAACACGCCCCACACCGAGGTTTTCCAATAGTCTAATCCGCTCTCTGAGGCTGGTCAGATAGGTAAGATTTGAGCGCGGCGAGAGTACAAGACGAGGATGACGGTGAAAAGTCACCACAACACTAAGCAGACCGCCCGCTGATGCTCTCTCCTTGAGCTTCTTAATAAGAAACTCGTGACCTAAATGAACCCCATCGAAGACCCCGATGGTAAGCGCCGTATCACGCTCTGGCTGCGCCCTGGATAGCTCCTCTTCGACTAGCATTTCCCCTTCAGATTTTGCTTACTAGTTTCCTTGTGCCACCTCTGTAACTTCACCTTTAGCGCTTCCCGCTATCTTTCGCCCTACCGAATCCGCTACCGCAACCACCTGGGCCATAAGTCGCTTGAAGTTTTCGAAAGTGAGCGACTGAGCACCATCCTTAAGAGCAGACTCAGGGTTAGGGTGAACTTCGATTATCAACCCATCAGCCCCAGCAGCCACTGCGGCCAAGGCCAGTGGAGCAACAAGATACCACCTACCCGTGCCATGACTAGGGTCAGCAATAATGGGCAAATGACTCAACTTCTCGATGATTGGAATGGCACTTATATCCATAG
>CAZYLE010000019.1:5831-9574 GCA_964648675.1 uncultured Dehalococcoidales bacterium | reverse complement strand
AAGCAGTAGTTGACGATTCCCCTGGGCAAGGATGTATTCCGCGGAAAGCAGCCACTCCTCAATAGCGGCTGACATGCCTCGCTTTAGCATCACCGGTTTTTTTGCTTTGCCCACCTCGTCAAGTAGCATGAAGTTCTGCATATTGCGCGTCCCCACCTGAAGGATGTCAGCATAGCGCGAAACGAGTTCGACATCTTGTGCGCTCATAACCTCAGTGATAACAGGCATCCCTGTCTCCTGGCTGGCCAATGCCAGAATCTTGAGCCCGTCTTCACCCAACCCACGGAAGGTATAAGGGGAGGTGCTCGGTTTGAAGGCGCCACCACGTAGAATGTTTGCTCCTGCCGCCTTCACGGCACGCGCCGTCTGGAGAACTTGCTCCTCACTCTCCACAGCACAGGGGCCAGCCATCACAACGATCTCATTACCACCTATAGTTATATCACCAATACTTATCCTGGTATCCTGAGGCTGAAACTCCCGACTGGACAGTTTATAGGGTTTGCTGATGGGCACAACCTCACTCACCCCAGACCACATCTCCATCGTATCCTTCAATTCGGGATAGGTTCGTCCTACGACGCCAATCACCGTTCTCTCAACGCCCTTAGACACATGTCCAGTGAACCCCATTTGGGTGAGCTTCGCCAATATGTCCTCCAGGTATTCTTCGGGCGACCCTTTGTCCATTACAATTAACATCTACTACCCCTTCAGACTACTTTCCTTGCTTCCGCTATTCGTCCTCAACCCCTGAGCCCCCTTAGTATAAACATGAACAATCTCATCAGAACTCTTTTCCGTATTGAAGAGTATCAATATACGCAGGCACATCGGCAGGCTGCCAGGGACAGCCATCTCATGCCCACACAACAGTGGAGCCGTATTTAATCCCAGTTCTCTGGCCGCTGCCGCCGGGAACTCCGCATTCAAATCCATAGTTGTGGTGAAAAGGATAAAAGCCACATCCTCTTCTTGAACCCCATTAGCGCTGATCATCTCCTGGAGCAACTCCTGCGTTGTCGCTACTATATCTTCCCTGGTATTGGCTTCCGCTGTGGTTGCTCCTCTAATTCCCCGACAATACATCATTTTTCTGGCCACCAATCATACCATAAATAACATCGCAATGGAATTATAGGCGAAATGGGTTAAGATGCACGGCCATATCGAGCCGGTCTTCACATAGAGCCACGCCAGGAGAAGGCCGAGGATAAAAATGGGGAGCAAAGACCCAAGCTGCAGGTGCGCCACTGAAAAGAGGAGGGCACTCAATACAATCCCCCAGGCGTAGCCAAATCGCTTCCCGATCCCAGCAAGGATGAAACCGCGGAAGAAGGTCTCCTCAGCAACAGGCGCAACAACAACGGCAAGAACAGAAACAATGACAAATCCAAGTCCAGTCTGGGTGAGCTCTGGGGGCACAGTGGATGGAGGCTCTATCCCCAACGAGGTCAGCAAAATATCCCAGAGGAAACCAATCAACAGTCCGGCAAGTACTATGACTGCTGCTAGTATTAAACTTTTCCTTACATTGAAGGAGCGAAAGCCTAGCGCACGCCATCCACAGTGGTATTTGAAAGCGCTGAACAGCCACGCCGAAAGAGGCATCGCCCCCTCCCCAACCACCATCGCCACTAGCATCAGTATGAGCCACTGCTGAAGCACAGCTTCAGAGGCGAGAAGAGCGTATAGACCTGCAATGTCCTCCGCGGCAAGTTCAATAAGCGCGCCGGGACCAATAAGCAGAATAGTGCCAATCGCCAGACCAAAGGCAATGACAACGGTAAAACCGATAACCACCCCCACTCCCGCGGCGACGTCCCCCACTGTCCAAGGTATGGAGCTAACTCGCGGCTTCTCAGGTGTCTTTTCTTCCTCCACTAATACTAAGCCTCCATACTAAAATCTTCACCTCACGGCAAGGAATGGCTACTATAAGAGGTTCGAGACCGCCAAGCAGGATAGCATCTGATCAGGCACAACGCCTTGCTAAGCTTTCAGACTATCAAGAGCAGCTTTCTGAATCTCGAAAAGCCTTTTGATGCCTAGCTCAGCTAACGATAACATTGAGTCAATAGTCTCTTTGGAGAAAGGGCTACTCTCTGCCGTTCCCTGAATCTCCACAAATTCGCCCTCGCTGGTCATCACTACATTGAAATCAACATCAGCCCAGAAGTCCTCATCATAGCAAAGGTCAAGAAGCAACTCCCCACCTACGATGCCCACACTGGCCGCTGCTACAGCGCTTTTGATGGGAAGCGAGGCGATGATCCCCTTTTCCACCAAGCCGTTCAGAGCTTGAACCAAGGCCACATAGGAACCTGTGATCGCTGTCGTCCTCGTACCTCCATCGGCCTGGAGCACATCGCAATCAACAGTCAGCATCCTCTCCCCTAAAGCATTAAGGTCAACAGCCGCCCTTAGGGAACGCCCAATGAGGCGCCGGATTTCATGGGTTCTGCCCCCCACTCGGCTCTCCTCCCTAGGCGTCCGAGTGGTTGTGGCACGAGGAAGCATGGCGTACTCAGCGGTGATCCAACCCGTTCCCTCTCCCCTAAGGAAAGCGGGAACCCGGTCCTCCACACTAACCGCACATATCACCTTCGTGTTTCCCTGCTCAATAAGAGCCGAGCCCTCAGCGTAATGCTGAAAGCCCGGAGTGATGCACACCGGGCGAAGCTCGTCATTGGCACGACCATCCAGCCTGAGCATTTACGCTACCTCAACTTCCAACCAATGGAATAGAGTATATCACCAGCTCTTAAAGCTGGCAATGAAGCCTCCGCTACTGATATAATATGTGGAAAGGCCAATCGGGGAGCTCTCATTGCACCATCAACGTTCTGAAGAATGTCCGACGGAAATCTATCTGCGACGGCTCACTGTGGATGAAGCTCTATTCAGGCTCGAACGATACCTCAACCAGGCCTTCCTCGCTGACATGTCCACGGTGCGGGTCATCCATGGCAAGGGAACGGGAACCCTGCGCCAGGCCGTGCGCAACGAGCTAAAGACTCACCCTCTGGTCAAATCTTTCAGGCGAGCTGAGCTCGAAGATGGGGGCGATGGGGCCACTATAGTGGAACTGGCGAATCAGTGATATGACGAGAATTTTTGTTATCTCTGATACCCACGTCAGGAGCCTGAAAGAACTGCCTCAAGACTTGCTCAATGGATTGTTTGAAGCCGACTATGTAGTCCACTGCGGCGACTATACCAACATCGCCGTATTACAGGAATTGCGCCGTCTGGTAAAATGTTTTATCGGCGTATACGGCAATGTCGACCCGAGGGAGATTCGGGATGAGCTGCCAGCCAAGACGGTCTTTGAAGTCGAAGGGAGACTAATCGGCGTCATCCACCCCCATTGGGGCGGTCCCCCGTGGGGGATAGAGGAGGATATAGCCAAAGAGTTTGAAGACGTAGATATCATCTTATATGGTCACACTCACGACACGTGCCACAAGACGATAAATGGCATGATTTTCCTCAACCCAGGCCAAGCTTACCCCTCATTCAGAAACCCCGCCTCGGCAGGCATTTTAACCATAGGGCAGGAGGGGATGGAGGTGGAGATAAGGATGTTTAAGTAGAGGGGTTGCTGCTCCGTATCGCTGGGATGGCCAAAGCAGTTATCCTCGTGGTTCTCAATGGCTCTTTTGGGGATGATATAGCCCAGTTAGACTTTGCCAGTTTCAGGCCAATTGGCGGAGAAAACTAATGACGTGGCAGTATCCTTG
>CAZYLE010000019.1:5563-5821 GCA_964648675.1 uncultured Dehalococcoidales bacterium | reverse complement strand
GCATATTCCCGCCAAGTATTATAGGGTACGCCTTGTAGGTTCTTAGAATTAAAATGGTAATCAGCGTGGACTCGGGCCTCCTTCAGTTGACTCACCTGCGACTGTAGAGTTAGCGGACGCACAGTAACCGTGGGCTGGATGTCAGAGATCGCAAAGATAATCCAATCATGGCTCCCCACCAGCCCCTTTTTTTGCCCGAATTTCTTCCTTAGCTTTTTTCGCTTACTTGACGTGAGTCCGGTTTCGTCCGGTCCAAAC
>CAZYLE010000019.1:0-5553 GCA_964648675.1 uncultured Dehalococcoidales bacterium | reverse complement strand
CCGTCAGAAACACCGCGTAATATGCACGGCTTATGGCAGTGCGCAACGCTCCTTCACTCGACTCCGTGTCCTTGATAGCCTGCGACGCTAAATGAAAGAAGTCATCAAATACAGATGAACCTGAACTAACTAGTGCCAATGTACTCTCAAAGACAACTTAGTGATGAACGTTGCGCGGTCGGCTTCACTCAATTTTGCAAGCCAATCCTGCAAGTCCGGCTCTAGGCTGTCCCAGAACGCTATCGCCTGCAAAGCACTTGCATTACAGGTCAAGCGAAGTACAGCCTTACATTCCTGCTCGGTCGGATCCTCGAATGTAGATACCGTTGTCCTGACTAGGGGAAAACCAACCTGCAAAGCTCTTGATACAACAATCGTCCAAAGAACTTTGACCAAACGACGAACCCTGTCAGTCAAAACGGGGTCGGCTTTTGTCAACCCTTCCAGTTTTGGTACACCTATTTCAATTATTCTGCTCTTGTCACCTTTCGGCACGCGACCTAACTGTGATTGGCTCTCAGAGGTCTGTTCCTCAAGTCTGAGCACGGATGGGCCAAAGCTCCGAAACTCCTCGCTAATATGGGTATAGTTGGCTAAGGTCTCACCGATTTCGCCGCGTACCGGCTTCTTGTTGAGTAGCTTGATTGAAGTCCTGTTTTCGACACTTTCTAGGCTTGCGTCAGGTTCCAGCATGGACAATGTGATCGGCATTTCTCAACCCTCAATTTTTGATATTAGACTCTTCAAACTATTGTCAACCTTGGAGAATTTCATGAGAAGTTGCTCCAAGTCTGATCCTCTCCATACCCATCTGATGCGATAGCGTTTGCGGCTCGAAACGATCAATGGCTCGATGTAAATATGGAACCACTCCGGGCCATTGGGGTCTTTATTCGAAGGAACAAGCTGCAGGCCAAAATTGGTTACATCTGCCTCTAGAATCCTGCCTAGGTCTCGAAGCGGAGTGAAATTCTCCCAGAACCGGCTATAAATCTCGGTTGGATCTTTTTCAGGCTTTGCCCATCCTTGCCCATCAAACTCAACGTACTGTGTTGTCAGACCAGGCGAAGGATCCAGCCGTTCCAAATAGAACTGACGAAGTTCCTGAAATGACACCACCGCGTTCTCTGGGTCACGCCCTTTGACTCCTATTGTCTTATTGTCCTGATTTATGATGAGATCAATGTCGCCTTTTGTTGCAATAGGCTTGTCCGCTTCAGGAGTTCCTCTTAGCACGAGTTCTGGAACAACGTATCCGATGGTAGATATTTGCTTAAGCAACTCCAATATGTCAAGCGGATAGAGCACAGAAGAAAACCTCTCAATGATAGTAACCTGGTGCCAAACGATTTGGAGATCATCTTTCTTTGCTGAAGTCATATTCCTCTCCTCTTCCTGACAAAGAGTTACATATAGGCATCGCTCCGATCGATCTGCCCAGTAAGTGTATCACGGCTGATACCCTAAGGGCAAGTCCTTGTCCTCGTTGACATATGCCATCGCCCTCTATTTATTGTGCACATTGTGAAAGTACTTATTACCACACCGAATAGCCCACACCGAATAGCGTCCTGTCAAATCTCCCCCTATCGCCCTATCTCCACCCAAAAACACTTGCCATAGGTGGTGAATATGATGATGCTGCATTCGGATTAGATTTCCCATAACAGTTTTATGAACTCTTCTAATGTTAGCCCTGCCTCTCTGATTATGGCTCTAATTATCCCCTGGGGCAGGTTTCTGGGGTGCTATGGTATGGGAAATTGGGCGGCGAAGGTCTGGCTTATACATAATCACATAACTGCCTGTTTGCTTTTTTACATCAAAGTATGCCTTCTCCAAAGTTGCCACAACCTCACTGGGTTTCAGAACCGGCAAATCTTGTATCATCAAAAAGATTTCTCAAAGGGCAGTAAGTTCAAAATTTTCAAACTGTTCTGGTATAGGCATGCCCTCTTCTCTGGTTACGGCTAACCAGCCTTACATGGCGTCTTTTATCATCTCCATTGCTTTCTCAAATGTTTCACCATACGAGATTCACCCATGCAGAAAGATAACGATCAAGGGAATAGCCCCCTTCTTCCTCATCATGGCGGTTGGGCTGATTATTATATGTCTCATCCCCCAGCTGAGCCTCTTCCTTCCCAACGTCATGATGGGTAAGTAATACGACGAATGACAACTTTTGTTGTTTAAAATAGGCCCCCTGAAGTTGACGCTCCATCCCTACCCTGATACAATGTTTTGCTGTATAGACGGTTAGGAGGTATTATGCCCGGTAAAGCCCTGTCCGGAACAAGAGTACTAGAATACGCCCAATTCGTAAGCGGTCCCTATTGTGCCAAGCTTATGGCCGACCTCGGCGCCGAGGTCATAAAGGTAGAGCCACCTGAGGGTGATGTAGCCAGAAAAAGGGGGCCCTTCCCTGGCGATATCCCCCATCCCGAACGCAGTGGCCTCTTCCTTTATAATAATACCAATAAGCTAGACATTACCTTGAACCTGGACTCCACCGAAGGCAGGAAGATATTCAAGAAGCTCATCAAAGAAACAGATGTACTCATCGAAGATAGCCCTCCCGGGACGATGGAGACACTGGGTCTGGATTTCAACACATTAAGGGAAATCAACCCTCGACTGATTATGACATCAATAACCCCCTTTGGACAGACCGGACCTTACAGGGATTATCATGCCTATTATCTCAACCTCTCCCATGGAAGCGGGTTGGGCTATGCAACTCCGTACGAACCACTTAACCCCCATATCCTGGAGCGAGAGCCCGTCAGGGAAGGAGGTCTTATCGGGGAGTACGATTGCGGAACAACCGCTGCTATAGCTACTCTATCCGCTCTATACCTCTGCATGTTCACCGGGGAAGGACAGTATATCGATGTATCCAAACAAGAAGCCCTACTCCATCTGCAGCGGCCGGAAATGGCCGCCCTCATTGCCGATGGGGAACGCATGAGTAGAGCCGATTCGGAACATATAGACGCTTTGAGCGGCATGTATCCCTGCAAGGATGGCTATGTCTATTCGATGTTTTCAGAGGACCACCACTGGCATGCCCTCATGGAGCTTATGGGCCACCCCGAGTGGGCTGAAGACGAGAAGTTCAGCACGGTAGAAAAACGCCGTGAGTTGGCTATCGAGGACACTCATCCCCTGATTAAGCCCTGGCTGGCAGAGCACACCAGAGAGGAGATTCTCCACGGCATGCAAAAACGACGTACCCCCCTTGGTCCAATCTACAAAATTGGGGAGGTTCCCCACACCGAGCATATGAAGGCGCGAGAGTTTTTTGTGGACGTAGACCATCCTGAGGCGGGCAGGCTCAGCTATCCTTCAGCCATAGCCAAGTTTTCTGATTCGCCCATGGTATTGGAACGCCCCGCTCCTCTACTGGGACAGCACAACGAAGAGGTATACTGCAGACGGCTGGAATATAGCCAGCCGGAGCTAGCAAGACTTAAACAGGCAGGGATTGTCTAAGGAGGTAGTTGCTTCATGACTAGACGACCACTGGAGGGAATAAGGGTCACCGACTTTTGCTGGGTGTGGGCTGGCCCCTCAGCTACAGAGCTACTAACCTACCTCGGGGCGGAGGTGATCAGAGTAGAGAGCCAGGATCATCTCTGCGGTACACGAAGAAGACCACCACGTCGGGGGGCGCCTCCCCCAGATATAAATTGCAGTACTGCGTATAACTGCCTCAACCTCGGTAAGCGGAGCATAACCATAAATCTCCTGCAGACAAGAGGTATTGAGCTGACAAAGAGGCTGGTTGCCGTCAGCGATATAGTGACTGACAACTATTCCGGGGGCATGATGGAAAGATTCGGCCTGGCCTATCCCGACCTGAAGGAGGTTAATCCTGACATCATTGCAATTTCTATGTCGGGGTGGGGGGCATACGGCCCTGAGCGAGACTACCGTGCCTATGACCCGATTTTTGCTGGACTTAGTGGCTTCTTTGACCTGACCGGTTATCCCGACTGTCCGCCAGGGAAAGTGGGAAGTTTCGGGCGCTGTGACCTCAGTTGTGGCAATGCTTTTGCCCTTTGCATCCTGGCCGCCTTAATCCACCGCGCAAAAACAGGCGAAGGTCAATTCATAGACGTGTCGCAATGGGAGGTGATGAACTGCAATATGGGCGATGCTTATATGGACTACTTCATGAATAAGAGAAGCCCCACCCGCGTTGGCAATCTCGATGAACTTATGGCCCCTCACAATTGCTACCGCTGCCAGGGCGAGGACAAATGGGTTAGCATCGCCATCGCTACCGATGAGGAATGGCAAGCCTTTTGCCAGGCTATCGGCAAGCCTGAATGGATTAGCGACCCAATATTTTCTGATGCTAAAAGCAGATGGCAAAATCAAAAGGAGCTCGACGGCCTTATCTCGCAATGGACTATTAACCGTACCCACTATGAGGTGACGGAGATACTCCAGAGGATGGGGGTAGCTGCCTTTCCCAGTCTGAGACGAGAGGAATTGCCCCTCGACCCTCACTTAGTAGAGCGAGGCGCCTTTGTGGAGGTAGAGCATCCTGAAGCCGGCATAAATACCCTCCTTGCACCTCCCTGGAGATTATCGGCTACCCCAGCCGAGATTACCAACCATGCCCCTATCCTAGGCGAGGCTAACGAGTACGTCTTTTGTGAACTACTGGGCATGCCGATCGAAGAATTCGCCATCTTAGTGGGAGAGGGCATCATTTACTAAACAGACCCCACGCATGGATGCGCACCAACAAATCCTGAAAACGGACATCCCATATGCCGTTCATGGTTCGACAGGCTTACCACGAATTGCCCACCGAGGTCAAGACTAACAGGTCAGCTAACTCACGTCTAACTGGAACAAAAATCGGGGTAGGTTGGAGCATCCGCTCCAACCGTGCCCAGAGCACCTCGATATAATCGGGGTGGGCTTCCCTATTTAAGATAAGCCCTTCGACAGGCTCAGGGTGAACGGAACAAACGTATTTGTGAAATAAAAGGGTTGATCCTTTAGAGATAATTAAAGGGCTGGCTTTTCCGGAGGCGTGAAGGAATCCTTTCCTTCACGAAAGCTGAGAGAGTCCTCAAGAAGAATCCACGGATTAAGAAGAAGACACCCCTACTGACTCTTCAGTTGCTCCATTGCCCTTGCACCATCCACCAGGCCGTGACCCATACCGCTTCTTTCCAGTTGCCGGCAGCTAGTCTCGATGGCCGCCCTAACCTCATCATTCACCCGGCCATCGCCGTTACTGTCAACAGCAATGCTATAGAGAAGTGCTGCCACTCCGCTAACATAGGCGGCAGCCTGGGAGGTGCCAGTCTTGTAACCATACTCGTCATCCGGCACCGTGGAATAAATCTGGTACCCGGGAGCGGCAACATCCACCCAGTCCCCATAGCTGGCCAACGGCGCCCGTGAGCCATCCTCCCTGGTACCCGTTACCGCAATACACTTTTCATAGTAGGCTGGGTATTGAGGTGCCCAGCCACCGCCATTGCCGGCGGCAGCGACTATGACCGCACCATGATTCCAGGCATAATC
>CAZYLE010000018.1:7504-16518 GCA_964648675.1 uncultured Dehalococcoidales bacterium | reverse complement strand
CCTCGACTTTTCATCAGGTTGTTGACGAAGAAGGAGGCAACGTTTCCGCCAAGCTCACTCTCGTATCCCCACCAGAAGTGGTCCATACCGGGGATGACATGACACTCCCTGGGCTCGGGGAGGTGCTCGGTGAAGCACTCAAAATCGAACTGGGAGGTGAAGTTGTCCATACCCCCTATTATGAATAATTTCGGCCTGCGCCAATCCTCAAAGCCGCCGAGAGTCGCCATACCCAGGGGAGGCGAGATAGCGGCGGTAGCTTTGATCCGCTGATCAAGGGGTATGTCGGAGAAGGCGGCAATCGCGCCAGCGGAGTATCCGCAGACGCCCATCCGCTCAGCATCGACCTCCTTCATAGAAGCAATAAAGTCAAGAGCCGCCGAAACATCCTGAGCCATACCCACCCCCTCGAGCTTGCCCTGGCTACGGCCGACGCCGCGAAAATTGAAGCGCAGGGCTGCGATTCCCTGCTCGCTGAGCGCCAGGCATACGGCGAAGACGACGCTGTTATCCATGCTGCCTCCGTAAAGGGGATGGGGATGGCAGACAACCACCGCCGGCACGGGATCCTTCCCTTCAATTTCGGGAAGGTGGCACACCCCTTCAAGCGACAGCTCACCGCTGGGGAAGGTCACGCGCTCCTGTCTCATCAATTATCCTCCAGAAAATTGATATCACCCGTTCCCCTTGAGCCCAACAAATGCACCGCTAGCCCCTCCTGATGTAGTTGCCTGATTTATCAGGCGACATTGCCTCATAAATGGGGCAACTACAGGTCTGAAGCGGTAGGTTGGTCGCCTAAGGCGACCAACCGAGCCTGGAACACCCCGATTATATCGGGGCAGGCTACCCTAATTTAGCCAGGAGAACAGGCTTATTCCGTTCACCCTGAGCTTGTCGAAGGGCCGTTCATGGTTCTAGGCCGACAGGTCGGCCGACACTTCGGCCCAAGCTCACCACGAACGGTGCATGGCTCACCACGAACGGCATTTGACACGTCACTTCTCATTATTCGGTGGTGGGCCGCCTCCAGCGGGTAAGTCCTTCTTCCTCCCCCACCATATCTTTAACCGCTTTCGGATCTCAGTCTCGAAGCCCTGGTTGCCTGGCCTATAGTAGCGCCTCCCCTTGAGGGAATCGGGCAGGTTCTGCTGCTCGACGAAGTGCCCGGGATAGTCATGGGCATACTTGTATCCCTTTCCGTACCCCTGGTCTCTCATCAGGCGGGTTACCGGGTTACGCAGGTGAAGAGGGACGGGGTCGTTTCTCGTCGTCTCCACGTCCTTCTGCACCTGGGAATAGGCACTATACAGGGCATTGCTCTTCGGCGCGGTAGCCAGATAGACCACTGCCTCGGCAAGGGCCAGATTCCCCTCAGGCATGCCGATGAAGTGTACCGCCTGTTGCGCCGCCATGGCCACCACCAGGGCCTGGGGGTCGGCCATGCCCACATCCTCAGAGGCGAAGCGCACCAGGCGCCGTGCCACATACAGCGGGTCCTCGCCAGCCTCAAGCATGCGTCCCAGCCAGTACAGGCCGGCGTCGGGGTCAGAGCCACGCAGCGACTTGTGCAGCGCCGATATGATATCGTAGTGCTGCTCCCCCTCTTTGTCATACAGCAGGGCACGGTGCTGCAGGGCATCCTCGATGGTTGCCAGAGGAATCACCCGTTTCCCGTCAGCATCAGGGGGCGTGGCGAAAGTGGCCATCTCCAGGGCGTTGAGGGCGATGCGGGCGTCGCCATTTGCCCCAACGACGAGGTGCTCCAGTCCATCCTTGTCCAGAACGACTTTCATCTGGCCCAAGCCCCGCTCCTCGTCGACCAGCGCCCGCTCCACGATGGTCCTCACCTGGTCATCGGTGAGGGCATTGAGGGTGAAGACGCGGCAGCGGGAGAGGAGGGGAGAGATGACCTCGAAAGAGGGGTTCTCGGTGGTGGCGCCAATGAGGGTGACAGTGCCGTCCTCGACGTAGGGCAGCACGGAGTCCTGCTGCGCCTTGTTGAAGCGGTGAATCTCGTCGATGAAGAGGATGGTGCGCTGCTGGTACAGGCCGCGGCGCTCCCTGGCCTCTTCGATGATGCGCCTCAGGTCAGCCACGCCGGCGCTCACCGCGCTTATCGGGCTGAAATGCGACTTGGTGATATTGGCGACGATGCCGCCCAGCGTCGTCTTGCCGCTGCCCGGCGGGCCCCAGAAGATAATAGAGACGAGCTGGTCGGCCTCGATGGTCTGGCGCAGGGCGCGCCCTTCGCCGACGATGTGCTCCTGGCCGACGAACTCGTCGAAACTGCGCGGCCGCATCCGCGCCGCCAGGGGGGCCTCCTTTTCTACCTGCTGCCGCCGGTGATGTTCAAATAGTTCCACCGTCCTAGCCTCTAATCCTATCTATACCACCCCAACCCAAACCGCTACATAGCAACCAGCTCATCGGGTGCTCAAAATAGCTCATCCACCCTTTTGTAGGTGCGCTTGGAGCGCCTGGCCACCTTACCCACGATGACCAGTTGGTCTCTATCGAAAACAGCATAAATGACCCGCCAAGCGCCAACTCGGATTCGATAATGAGGGCCTCTAATCTTCCTGGCCCCTCGAGGCCTTGGGTTCTCTCCCAGGCCACGGATAGCTGCTACTACCCGCTCAAGGTCATAACCGGAGAGTCTGTCCAGGCTGCGCTGTGCTCGGGGGGTTAGTTCAAGCCGATACACGCGCCTTCCTCTGGCGCAAATACTCCTCTAGCTCTACCGCTGAGCCAGGATCGGCGCGATATTTTGCCAGCTCATTCTCCATATCCCGAATGTCCTCTATGTCCTCGCCATAGACGATATCGATGGCCCGTCGGATCAACTCAGCGATCGACGTCCTGGATTCAAAGGCCAACCCTTTGAGCCCCTCGTGGGTCTCCTCCGGCAGGTAAATCATGGTCTTCTTCATTCTAGTCTCCTATAATTAACTGTTATATATCATAACATATATATGTCACTATGTCAACAGATCTCTCCTAGAGTTAGTGTAACGTATTGTGTGTAAAAAGGAGGGCGCATATATGCCATAATATTACTAATACAGCCCCAGTGCGAGTAGCACTGGCCCAACGATCTCCCTTTGATGGGGGATCGTTTCTTTTCGTCAGCTTCTTACCGGCAAACGCGATATAATGTACTACCTGTACCTTCTAACCTCGAAGCGATAGAGGTTGACCGGCTCGTCGGGGTCGATGCCAGCCTTGGCGCGGGTGATCTCTAGCTGCTGCTCTACGGTGTCCACCCCCTCGAGGTCGGGCAGGAGGAGCCCCTTGCGCCAGCCGCACTCGACGATGACGCCGTACCTCTTGGCGTCGAGGTCGGCCTCGCTCTCCACCGCCTCCGGCTCGGTAAGGACGTCAACGCTGTATTCAAGCTGTGAAAGCTCTTCAGGGCCCACGGGGAGGAAGCGGGGGTCGCGGGTGGCCGAGCTTACGGCGTTGGCGATTATCTCCTCGGCCACGCTGTGCCTGGTCGGCTCAAAGGTGCCGATGCAGCCGCGGAGTGCGCCACCAACCTTCAGCGAAACGAAAACCCCAGCACGCTCCCGCATCTCCGGGGTCAGCTCTGGCGGCGGCCGGGGTACCTTTCCCTCTTTGACGTAGCTCTCAACTGTGTCCTTGGCCAGTTCCACTAACGGGTGCATAACCTGTACACCCCCTCTCTACCCCCTGGTTACTATGATGCCGGCGTAGCCTACCACGCTGCGGTAATCGCCGATTACGTCTCCGCTGGTCTGGTACATGACCAGCTCCGCCTTATTCGCCCCCAATTCCTTGCAAGCGGTAAGAAGGCTGACCGCTGGCGCATAACCGCACATGGTTATGCGCAATTCATCGACCCGCTTTAACAGCTCGTCCTCGTCCAACTTCAGCATGGCGTCTATGGCCTGCCTGTCCTTGCTGTTGGCCGACTCCTGAGGCTCGTAGTGGGTCATATCGCTGCTGGCCATGATTACGGCCTCTCGATTCAAGTCCCTTATCGCGGTGGCTATGGCGTGCCCGATCTCCTTGTAGGCAGCGGCATCGGCAGTTGCGAGCACAATGGGCACTATCCTGATGTCCCGCTTGAAATACTGCAAAAAGGGTATCTGCACCTCGATGGAGTGCTCCTGGAGGTGGGCCATCTCATCCTCTTTCAAACGTGGAGATGCCGCCAGGATCCTGGCGGCCAGCTCCGAGTCGATATCAACATCGCCCAGAGGCGTTCGCCATGTCCCCTCGGTCATAATACTGAAGCGCTGCCCCATGCCGGTGTGGTTGGGCCCCATGATGACGAAGGTGTCCTTGAACCTCACTCTTGAAATGGTAGCGCCGGCCACCGGTCCAGAGTACATATAGCCGGCATGAGGTGATACCAGGCCAACGACATCCTCCTTGGGAGCGGCCACATTGACGAAGCTGGCGATCTGGGCCTCCAGCATGGCTGACGAACCTGGATAGAACTGCCCGGCCACAATCGGATTTCTAATCATCGCGATTTCCTCCCCACCCTGATATTGAGGTCGGCGCCACAAAAGCGACATTTCGAGCCATCGAGGCCTACTATTTCGGTATCAAAGCCAACCCTGGCTATGACTAGGTTGCCACAGTTATAGCAAACGGTGTCCTCGTGAGAGGCACCGGGCACATTGCCCATGTAGACGAAGCGCAGCCCCACTTTCTTGCCGATATCGTAGGCATGCTCCAAAGTGGATACGGGGGTGGCTGGCAGGTGGCGCATCTGGTGCAGCGGATTGAAGCGAGTTACGTGCCAGGGGGTCAAGTCCCCCAGCTTATCGCGAATCCAGGTAGCGATTCCCTCAAGCTGCTCGTCATCATCGTTCATGGTGGGAATTATGTTGGTGACCACCTCCACATGTATGCCCCATTTGTCCTTGGCCCTTTCGGCCACCTCGAGGATTCCACGCCACTTGGCCACCCTGGCCAGCTCCTGGTAGAAGCGGTCGGAGAATCCCTTCACATCGAGACTGAAGGCATCAATATATGGGCCGATGGTGTCCAGTGCCTCCGGCGTCATGTAGCCGTTGGTCACGTAGACGGTGTACAGACCGTTCTCCTTGGCCAGCTTGGCCGAATCGAGGGTATACTCAAACCATACGGTGGGCTCATTGTAGGTCCAGGCGATGCCCTGGCATCTATCGTACTCCGCCCCTTCAATGGCGCCTTGTGGCGAGAGCCTTCTTGACCCCCGCTCCAGGAATGCGGGGGTGATGCACGAAATCTGCCAGTTCTGGCAGTGCTTGCAGTGAAAATTGCAGCCCCATGTGCCTAATGAGAAAACAAGCGAGCCGGGGTGGAAGTGGAAAAGGGGCTTCTTCTCGATGGGGTCTATACCGGTAGATGACACCTCAGCATAATTCATGCTGTACAGCACGCCATCGGCATTGCGGTACATCTTGCAAACACCGACCTTGCCCGGGCCGATATTGCAACGCCACTGGCAGATGTTACATCTTACCCTGGAGGCGGGGAGCTTATCATAGAGCAACGCCTCATGCATATGCGCCCCCTCTGCCCTATTTTAACATATTTTGAATGCGAAGCAACCACACGTCCCACCCTTCCTCCCCAAGAAGTAGGGGCAAGCCTCGCAATGACAGAAGCGGCGTTCAATCGAACGCCCCTACGTCGATAGGGACAATCAGTGGTAGGGTGAGTGTAGCATATCGAAACCCACCATGTCCATCTATATTTGGCAAGGTGGGTTCCATTTCATTTCACCCATCCTACTTCTGTATAACACGATTATTTCGTTCACCCTGAGCCTGTCGAAGGGCCTGTCCTTAACCATATAAGGGCTGTTCATGGTTCGACAAGCTCACCACGAACGGTATAAAAAGCCAGCCATGAGCCTGGGCAGTAGGACGGCCGACCTGTCGGCCTCGAAGGGAGAGACAACCTTTTTAATTCCCTCTCCCATAAAGGGAGAGGGACAGGGTGAGGGTGAATTTCCCCCTCCCTCTAACTACCTCCCGCCAGTCTCCAAAGGCGACTCGCCTCTGGCGAGGGGAGGGAGGATTTGCCGCCCCCAATCTCAATCTTTGTAGTTGCCTGATTTATCAGGCACAACCGCCCAATGAATTAGGGAGCTACACTTTGGATAGCCTGACAATGACGACAATATGTCAATCATCTATGTGAACGAGTTCACATACGTTTTGCTTGACTACCTATACGCTGGTTGGTAGACTGGTTTTAAAGAGAACAGTGAAGGTGTTTTTTTATGGAACGTTTTACCCTGAGAGACAAGACCGCTATAGTGGGGATCGGCGAGACGGACTACACTAAAGGCTCGGGTATGAGCCACGTGGCGCTGCTGCTCCAGGCGGCGGCCCGGGCCATCGAGGATGCCGGTCTGCGCCCCAAGGATATCGATGGCGTAGTCCCGGCTATGAATCTCATCCCCTTTGAGGACCTTGCCGTCAATCTAGGGATCGAGGATTTGAAATACGCGGTGTCGCCGAATATGGGAGGTGCCAGCGCCCTGGCAACTTTGCCCAGTGCTGTCATGGCGGTGGCTTGCGGAATTGCCACCAATGTTCTCTGCGTCGCTGGCTGGAACGGCTACTCGGCGCTGCGCCTTTCCACCCTGGGCAAGGCCGCAGATGCGGCTGCGGGGTCGCCGATTCCCATGTCGTCGATGATCTCCAAGCTGAGGGACTTCGAGATGCCCTATGGCATCTTCGTTCCGGCACAATGGTATGCCCCGATGGCCATGCGGCACATGCATGAGTACGGGACGACGAGCAGACAGATGGGAGCGGTGGCGGTGGCCTGCCGCAAACATGCCCAGCTCAATGACAAGGCCATCATGCGGGGCAAGCCGATGACCATCGAGGACCACCAGAATTCACGGATGATCGTGACTCCTTTCCGCCTTTTCGACTGCTCCCTGGAGACCGATGGTGCCGCGGCGGTGGTGGTGAGTTCGGCGTACATGGCTGCTGGTATGAGACACCGCCCCGTTTATATTATGGGAGTTGCTGAGGGACATCCGGTGCCCGCTGACCAGATAGCGGGCAGACAGGACATGTTTCAGATAGGGCTGTCCTTTGCCGCGCCGCGGGCCTTCGCTATGGCCGGCGTCACCCCAAAGGACATCGATGTGGCTGAGATCTACGACTGCTTTACCTGGAGCGTAATCTGCCAGCTGGAAGCGATGGGCTTCTGCAAGAGAGGGGAGGGCGGTCCCTTCGTTGAGGGAGGTCGAATCGAGATCGGGGGGGAGCTGCCGATTAATACCCACGGTGGCCTCCTCTCCCAGGCCCACATATTGGGAATGAACCATGTGGTGGAGGCAGTAAGACAACTTCGCGGCGATGCCGGTGAGGCCCAGGTCAATGGTGCTGAGATCTCCCTGGTCACGGGATGGGGCGACCTGGCCGATGGCTGTATCGCCATATTGAGGAGATGAAATGGCTGACTATAATAAACCCCTGCCTCGAATCACAGGAGAGACCAGGGAGTTCTGGGAGGGATGCAAGAGACACGAACTCCTGATCCAGAGGTGCAAAGACTGTGGCACATACCGCCATTACCCTCGTCCCATGTGCCCTAATTGTGGCTCGTGGAATGCAGAGTGGGCTAGGGTCAGCGGGAAGGGAAAGGTCTATACCTATGTAGTCGCCTATCAGCCATTTCATCCTGCCTTCGCCAGCGACGCCCCCTATGCCGTGGCCATTGTCGAGCTTGAAGAAGGGGTCAGGCTAATGAGCAATATCGTGGACTGTGGGCCAGACGACGTATACATCGGGATGCCGGTGGAGGTAGTGTATGACGACGTCACCGACGATGTGACCTTGCCCAGATTCAGGAAAGCCGCTTAGGACACAATTTGGTGGTGATAATAGCCTTCATCTAAAAAGTGCCCCTTGAGGCATTAAAGGGCTTCCCAATAAATATAGCCTGATGGTCGAAATAAAATGTTTATAATAGGTCTAACGGGGGGGATTCTTAGTGGCAAGAGCACTGTTGCCCAGATGCTGGTAGAAAAGGGGGCAGGGCACATCGACGCCGACAAGATGGGACACGAGGCGTACAAGCCACACTCAGAGACGTGGCAAAAAGTGGTTGATGCTTTTGGCCCCGGCATCCTGAAGGAGAGCGGGGATATCGACCGCCAAAAGCTCGGCGATATCGTATTCAATGACCCTCAAGCGCTCGCTCGTCTAAACCGCATCGTTCATCCTCAAATAGGTCGCCTGGTGATGGATGAGCTTAGGAAGCTGAGGAACCAGGGAGTCGAAGTGGTAGTGCTCGAGGCGGCTCTGCTCATTGAGGCGCAATGGACCAGCGTGGTTGACGAGGTTTGGGTTACAGCGGCCCCGGAGCAAACGGTCATCAAGCGCCTTCAAAATAGGGGTGGCCTCAGCGAGGAACAGGCGAGGGCGCGCATCCGCTCTCAACTCTCCTCCGAGGAACGGGCAAAATACGGCGATGTGGTAATAAACACCGATTGCGACCTTAGCGAGGTAAGAGCTACGGTGGATGAGCTATGGAACAGGCTCCAGAACAGGAAGGAGCGTTCTTGAATACCGTCGCTCAAATGAAGCTCTTCATGGAGCCCGAGTCGGTAGCCCTTATAGGAGTCCCGAGGCGCACTGGTCTGGTCGCCTGGAATATCCTGGAGAATCTGCTGAACAGTGGCTATTCAGGAAGAGTCT
Source organism: uncultured Dehalococcoidales bacterium (assembly GCA_964648675.1). Taxonomy (GTDB): domain Bacteria; phylum Chloroflexota; class Dehalococcoidia; order E44-bin15; family E44-bin15; genus DAOUVR01. The sequence goes on along the minus strand of CAZYLE010000018.1, from coordinate 7,831 downwards.
ATCCGGTGAATCCCAAAGCCGATGAGATCATGGGGAAGACATGTTACCCCAGTGTGAAGGATATACCCGAAACAACCGATCTCGCCGTAATATCGACCCCTCGCTCAGAGGTTCCCAAAATAGTCAGGGAGTGTATTGAGAAGGGGATAAAGGCGATTACCGTGGTGGCCCAAGGTTTCGCCGATGCCGACGAGGAAGGAAAGAAGCTGCAGCTAGAGATCACCCGCATCGCCAGGGAGGGCGGGGCCAGGATAATGGGGCCTAACACCTTCGGCAGCATTAACGCCTTTTGTAACTTCACCTCTGCCTTTGCCCCGCTGGATTTGC
>CAZYLE010000018.1:1160-7494 GCA_964648675.1 uncultured Dehalococcoidales bacterium | reverse complement strand
GACCTGGGCAACGCCTGTGACATCGATTTTGCCGATGGGTTGGAGTACTTTGAGCAAGACCCACAGGTCAAGGTGATTTTCCTCCACATAGAAGGGACAAAGGACGGGGCGAGATTCATGGAGGTAGCCAGGCGGGTCTCAAGGAAAAAGCCAATATTGGCGTTGAAGACGGGCAAGGGCGAACAGTCAGCCAAGGCAATGCAATCCCACACCGGTACGTTGACGGGCAAAGACGAGGTCTACGATGCCGCGTTCAAGCAGTGTGGCATAATCCGGGTGAGCGATGTGGACGAGTTTAATGATTTCACCAGAGCATTCCTGCGCGTGCCATTGATGAAGGGCAGAGGTGTGGGGATAATCACTATCGCTGGCGCCGGGGGCATTATGGCTATCGATGCCTGCGAGAAGTATAACCTGCGTCTGGGAAGGCCATCTGGCCAAACCCTGGATAAGATAGCCTTTCTCGCTCCTCCGTGGCAAACCCTAGAAAATCCCGCCGATATCTGGCCAGCTTTCATGATCGCCAGGCATAGAATCGACGAAGTGTACTACACCATAATGGAGGCGTTTCTAGCCGACCCCGATATCCATGGTATAATTATAATATCCCACGCCGCTTTCCTACTTGGTGCCCCGGACATCTTCCAGCGCGCCAGTCGGTTTGACAAGCCGGTTGTTTGCTGGCTATACGGAAGCGGAATGGAGGAGTTGATAGACAACCTGGAGGAAAAGGGGGAAACGGTGACCTTCCCCAACGTCGAGCGAGGGGTTAGGGCTCTGTCCAAACTGAAGGAGTATCACGAGTATCTGGATAGTAAGGACGGTTAGGGCGGTACTCTGACCCGGCGCCGATTGAGAAGGGGGCTTGCCCGCTCCGTCTTTATGATGAGCAAAATGTCGGAGAAAGAAAGAATTAAGCAAAGGATTAGTCGCATCCTTTCTGAGAGAGAAAAACAGACCTTCGTCTTCACCGACACACCACTGATATCGGCAGCAGTTCTGCTCCCTATCTATGAGAGCGAGAGGGAATATAATATCCTGTTCACCAAGAGGACGGAGAAGTTGGTGTATCACAAGGGGCAGATCTGTTTCCCTGGGGGCAGACGCCAACAGGAGGATAAGTCCCCTCTAGAGACGGCACTGCGCGAGGCATTCGAGGAGATCGGGCTGCGCCCGGAGGACGTCGAGATTCTGGGAGAATTGGACAAGATGTGCACCGCCACCAGCAGTTTTCTCATCACGCCGTTTGTAGGTGTTATTCCCTACCCCTACGAGTTTACCGTAAGCGCAGATGAGATAGACGAGCTCATCGAGGTGCCCATATCAGCGCTGCTGGACAAAAGCAACTACTATGAGAAGCTCCAGGATTACCAAGGAATACCCTATATGGGAAGCTTCTTCGACTATGAGGGCAAGGTGATATGGGGTGCTACAGCGAAAATCCTGCGGCAGTTCCTCGACCTGATTTTCAGCGAAGATAACGTCTAGCCCTTTCACATCTTCACACAGGCTAGCTAAGCCTCATTTTCTCCGTGGTGATAACCTGATCGATCCGGTCTAACGTGGGGCGCTTCGCTGCCAGAATGACCGGTATCGCTGCCAGGCTGGTGAAGGCCAGGATGAGGAAGGCAAGGCGATAGGTCCCGGTGACATCGACGATCCATCCGGCGAAGATAGGACCGATCAAGCCCCCGATAACGGTGATAGTCATCATTATCCCTTGAATTGCGCCGAAGGATTTCCTGCCGAAGTACTCGCCAATTATCGCTGGCCTCAGCGGTATCGGGCCCCCGTAAGCGGGACCGTAGGCGATTAAGAAGGGGATGATATGCCATGGACTGGATATCATACCCAGAATGAGCACCCCAATGCACTGAAGGCTCAAGGTGAAGACAAGCAGGTACCTTTTGTCTTTGTAGTCACCCAGCCATCCAAGTACAAGCCGGCCAGCGAGGCTGCAGATGGTCATTCCCGTCACTGCAAAGCCGCTGATGAACCTTGGAATACCGACAACGGTGAGGTGGGGAATTACATGCACGAATACCGCGCTGGTGGCCAGGACCTGAATGCTGTATGTCAGGGCGATGAACCAAAAGGCGCGAGTTCTAAGCGCCTCCTTGACGGTAAAGTCTATCTCTGGCAATCTGGGCCTCTTCATGGCAGGCCCCGCTATAGCTTCTGTCTGTTCAGCAGCCAGGCTTTGCGCTTCCTGAGTATCGCCGTCAGGGAGCAAGCCTTTTTGCTCCGGCCTATGTCTCATCAACAGAGCTACGGGTAAGCCAATGAGCCAGAGACCGATACCAATGCAAAAGATGACCTGGCGCCACCCGAACTGATCGATTAACCACACGACTGCCGGTACCAGAAGGCCGCTGGCACCGAACCCGGTCACCATTACGGCAAGGGCTCTTGACCTCCTCTTGATGAACCAGTTTACTACTGTGGCCATAGCCACGGCGTTACCGCCGGTGCTGAATCCAACGGACACCAGTACAAAGAAGAGGTAATAAGTCCACAGGGAGTCAATACGGCTGAGAAATATGAACCCCAAGCCGCCAATGGAGAGACCGATGAGCATTAGCTTTCTTGGCCCGACCTTATCGAAGAGGAAGCCGACTATCGGCGCGGCGATGCCACCTTCGAGCCTTTGCAGCGAGGTGGCGACGGAAACCGCAGTGTAGCTCCAGCCAAAAGTGGTCCTGATAGGATCGAAGAAAGCCCCAAAGCCGTAGAAGAAGACTCCACCGATATAGAAATTGAGGGTGGCAACAGCGGAAATGATCCACCACCCGTAAAAAATCCGGGGTTTTTTCACCTCGTTTTCTTTTCCGTGATGGCTTCCCTCTTGTGAGGAATCCCCGGCAATCGCCAACAATTATAGTCAATAAGGTGGTGCAGAGCAATGGTGAGAGCGGCTAATACCTGCCTGGCAGCCCGAGGGGAATCACCTTAACGAGCGTCTACTATACATTGACAATCTGGTTGGCCCTCTCCAGAGTCGGGCGCTTCGCCGCCAGTATCGCCGGTATCGCCGCCAGGCTGGTGAAGGCCAGGATCATGAAACCAAGATAGTAATTTCCGGTGAAATCGCACATCCAACCGGCGAAAATGGGCCCGATAATGCCGCCGGCAATGGTAACGGTGTGCATCAGCCCCTGAATTGCGCCGAAGGAGGTACGGCCGAAGTACTCGCCGATTATCGCCGGTCGCATCGGTATCGGCCCTCCATAGGCCGGAGCATATGTGAACAAGAAGGGGATCAGGTGCCACCAGGTAGACACATTGGCCAGTACAAGCACGCCGATGCACTGAAGAATGAGGGTGACAACAAGCAGGTACCTCTTGTCCCTGACGTCGCCAAGAAAGCCAAATCCCAGCCTGCCAAAGAGGCTCATGACGGTCATGCCCATCAATGCATAGCCGCTTATATCCCTCATACCGAGCAGGGTGAGGTGGGGGATGACATGCACAAATATCGCACTGGTGGCGAGGACCTGGATGGTGTAGGTCAGGGCAATGAACCAGAAGGCGCGAGTCTTGAGCGCCTCTTTGGCAGTGAAGTTTGTCTCCGGCAACGCAGCCTTCTTGCCGATAGGTTGCCCCAATGGCACCGACTCATCCACGGCCGCCGTCGGCGCTACAATCACGTCGCCGTCGGGGAGCAAGCCGTGCTTCTCCGGTCGGTGTTTCATCATGAAAGCCACCGGCAACCCAATCAGCCAGATACCAAAGCCGATGTACATCAGGGTGTCGCGCCATCCGATGCTGTCGATGACTCGCAGAACTAAGGGAACCAGAGAGCCACTGGCACCAAAGCCGGCCATCATCAAGGCAATGGCCAGTGTCCTTCTCCTGATAAACCAGTTTACCACTGTAGCTTGGGCTATACCGGCGCCACCGGTGCTGAAGCCGATGGACACGATGACGAATGAGAGGTAGTACATCCACAATGAGTTGATATAGCTGAACGAAATGAAACCCAGGCCGGCTACGGTGAGGCCGAACAGCATTAGCCTTCTCGGCCCTAACCGGTCGAAGAGGAAGCCGACTACCGGCGCGGCGATGCCGCCCTCAAGCCTTTGTATGGAGTTGCCGAAGGAAACGGCGGTATAACTCCAGCTAAAAGCGGTCCTGATGGGGTCGAAGAAGGCACCAAAACCGTAGATGAAGACCCCTCCAATATAGAAATTCAGCGCAGCACAGGCGGAAACGATCCACCATCCGTAAAAGACCTTGGTTCTTTTCAACTCGTTCTCTTTTCCATATCGGAGGTATTTCCTCCCAAAATGAGGCAATAACAATCATAATAGACAACGAGATACAGGGCAAGGATTTGTATCCGTCGAGTACGTCAGTGACATATTGCTGGTCGCCCGCCACCACTCAGAATTACATACGACCACCCCCAGACCACCAACAGGTGGATGGTGTTTAATCCGTTCGCCCTGAGTTTGGGCCGTAGGATGGGGCACGACTGTGTCGGCCGACCTTCGGCCTCGAAAGGCCTACTGTAAACAGGGTAGCCCGCCCCGATTATATCGGGGTGCCCCGGTCATGGTTGGAGCGGATGCTCCAACCTACCCAGATTTTTACCTTTCATGGTTCGACAGGCTCACCACGAACGGTCTGCGGCTGACTCCGTTTTGTTGTTTGTTATCGCTCGCCATCAGCGGTAACAGCAAGTGCCTGATATATCAGGCACTCTTGCCCAATGAATTGGGCAACTACATTTTGGAATAGCCTCTCCTTGCGAAATCAAAAGGGCGGGGCAGTGATGCCCCGCCCTTGCCTAGGATTCAGAAGACAGCCGCCCCTATTTCTTCTCGCCTTCGATCATGCCCTTGGCCTTGACCTTGATCTGCTTCGGCTTCACCTGCTCAGCCCTCGGGATAGTGAGCGTCAGCATGCCGTTGTCAAAGAAGGCTTCGGCCTTGTCGGTGCGCAGGTCAGGGGGAAGCAGAAGCGAGCGATTGAAGGCACCATAGAGATGTTCCTGATAAAGGTAATCCTCACGCTTCACCTCTTCTGTCGCCTTGGTCTCGCCCTTTATAGTTAGAGTGCCGTCGCTGATGGTGATATCCACCTCGTCGGGTTTCACTCCGGGCAATGCTGCCTTAACCACCAGTTCATTGGGCGTCTGATACATATCGATAGGGGGAAGACCCCCATCACCAAGAAGCCACAACGCACGCGGAGGCCTAACGAAGCTGTCCTCCATGAGCCGGTCCATTGCCTGCCGCAGGCTCATCATGTCCTTGAAGAGCTCCCAACGGACTAAGTTCATCTTATTCACCCCCTTTCTTCCGGTTTATCACAATTACAGTATAATAAATTAACATCAATTTGTCATGATATCTATTTATTCAATATTATAGCAATAACAAATTGAGTGTTAACACTATTGACAAAATAGTCAAATCACTTTATACTATATACTGAATAGTAGGTGGGACAATGGCAGCTAAGGATTATTATGATATTCTCGGTGTCAAGAGAGGTGCCAGCGATAAGGAGATAAAGCAGGCCTATCGCAAGCTGGCTCGCAAGTATCACCCCGACGTCAACCCTGGCAACAAATCCGCAGAGGCCAAGTTCAAGGAGATAACCGCCGCTTATGAGGTGCTCTCTGACCCGGAGAAGAGGACGAAGTATGACCAGTATGGCGATAACTGGCAGTATGCCGACCAATTCGCCGAGTGGCAGCAACCTTATGGAGATGCCTCCCGAAAAGCTGGCGCTACCTTCGATTTTGGCGACCTCTTTGGAGGAGGTGACGCTGGCGGGGTTTTCGATAGCCTGTTCCGTGGCTCCGGCGCCAGGGCCACTTCTCCGAGACCAAGGCGAGGTCGCGATATGGAACACCCTATCGAGGTAACACTCGAGGAGGCCTATCATGGCAGCAGCCGCATTATTGAAATGCAATCTGAAACCCCCTGCAACATCTGTAATGGCAAGGGTGCGATTCAGAATGCGCCTTGCTACACCTGTGGCGGCACCGGAAGGGTGCTGCGGCCACAACGCCTCGAGGTCAAGATCCCGCCTGGGGTCAAAGATGGCTCAAGGATACGTATGGCGGGCAAGGGCGGGCCGGGCTCCGCTGGTGGCTCAAGTGGCGACCTCTATTTATTGGTCTCAGTAAGACCTCACCGTGTCTTTCAGCGGAAAGATGGTGACCTGCATGTTGAGGTCGAAGTTCCCCTTTCCGATGCCTTGCTCGGCGGCGAGGTTAGTGTGCCCACACTGAAGGGCAAGGTAGCTCTTAAGATCCCACCGGAGACTCAGAACGGCAAGGTTTTCCGCCTTGCCGGGCAGGGCATGCCTAAAATGGGCAATG
>CAZYLE010000018.1:0-1150 GCA_964648675.1 uncultured Dehalococcoidales bacterium | reverse complement strand
AGGTTAAGGTGGTCCTTCCCACCAAGCTAACCGAAAGGGAGAAGGAGCTTCTCCAGGAATTCAAGAAGCTCCGCGGAGGTGATAAGAAATGATGTTTGATGATACCGAACCTTATTATGTGATCAGTGTTGCCGCCAGGATGCTGGGCGTCCATGCCCAGAGCCTGCGCTATTATGAAAAGATGGGGCTCATTGAGCCATCGCGTTCCCGGGGTAGGGTGCGCTTTTACTCCCATAGGGATATCGAGAGGCTGCGCCAGATTAAGACGCTAATGAACGACCTCGGGGTTAACCTTGCCGGGGTGGAGGTCATACTCCGCCTCACTGAAAGAATCGCTGAGATGGAGAATCAGATAGAGAAATTAGAGTCGGAGATCAGGCGACACAGGGAGGCCGGGTTCCAGCAATAAGGAGCAAAAAATGAGGCAGGACAGATTTACCGAAAAAGCACAAGAAGCACTGGCTCTATCCCAGCAGTTGGTGCACGAATATAAACATAGCCAGTGGGATGTAGAGCATATTCTTCTCGCCCTGCTCAGGCAGGAGAAGGGCCTAGCCGGCGAGATACTAAAAAAGCTCGGTATTAATCCTGATGATGTACGAAGCCGCGTTGAGGATGCTTTGGAGAAGACGCCTAAAGTGGCCTATGAGGGCGCTACATTCTATGCCACGCCGCGCACGGTGCGTCTCCTCGGGAATGCCTCAGAGGAGGCGGATCGGCTGAAGGATGAGTTCATCGGCACCGAGCATATCCTCGTTGCAATGGCCAGCGAGCGGGACGGCGAGGCGGCCCACATCCTTGGTGACTTTGGTATCGACCAGGAGAGGGTCTACCGTGCCCTTCAGGACATCCGAGGAGGACATCGGGTGACCGACCCCAGGGCAGAGACTAAATACGGCGCTTTGGAGAAATACAGCCGCGATCTAACTATGCTCGCCCGCGAGGGTAAACTGGACCCGGTTATCGGGCGAGAGGACGAGATAAAAAGGGTGATGCAGGTCCTCACCAGGCGCACCAAGAACAACCCGGTTGTCATTGGTGATGCCGGGGTGGGCAAGACCGCCATCGTGGAGGGCCTGGCCCAGAAGATAGTGGCCGACGACGTACCCGATTCTCTTAAAGGCAAGAGGGTAATCGCCCTTGATATGGG
>CAZYLE010000017.1:11976-16557 GCA_964648675.1 uncultured Dehalococcoidales bacterium | reverse complement strand
CCCCGGTGGCTGGAGCGCTGAAAACGTCAGCCGTCTTGTAATATCTGGGGAGGTCTTCATAGGATGCATAGCCGACGAAGACCACATCTTCCAGGTTCAGTTTTTGCACCAGACCTTCGTATTCTCGCCGCTCACCGGGTCCTACCACAATGAGCCGGGTGTTGGGTAGCTCCTTCTTCACCTGTTTATAGGCAAACAAGAGATATTTCAGGCCTTTACGTTTCTCCAACCGGCCCACGAACAAGATATTCAGTTTCCCGTTGCAGAATTCCTCGATTGGAGGGACATCAGCGGAGAAGTGCTCCAGGTTAATGCCATTGGGAATTATCTCATACTCACCGGGGAAGTGTTTGCCTATGAACTCCATCGCTGGCCTGGAAACGGCGATCTTGCCATCGAGTCTCCTAAACCACCTCATGGCAAATGGCCTCGCCATTTGGTATCCCCGTGGCACGCGGTGGCAGGCATGAAAGGTGCCCACATTGATGGACTGCGATACTCCCAATGCGAGGAAGGGGAGGGTGGAGCCCAGTGGCTCATGAAGGTGTACGATATCAAACTTCTCCCTCTCAAGTATGGCCTTGAGTGGGGAGGACAGAAGTGGCGATAGGGTGACTCTGGCAATAGAGCCAGCTGAAGGCACGGGGTAAGGCCTACCCAAAGCGATAAGGTCCTTGTGCTCCACAAAAGCTTCGCGATGAGAACAAGGGGCAATTATCTTAACATAATGACCCATTCCGATGAACTGGTCATAAAGCTGGGATATGTGAGCGACCACTCCACCGGGAGAGGCGAAATCATATGGGGAAATGAGTGCGATCTTCATAGGAAGTTCTCCCTTAGATTTCCTATCATGGCATGAAGAGAGAGCCCCTTGCTCTTGCGTTGCTGCCTTATTATCTGGAGAAATCCTATATCGCTGGACTTCACCTGAATGCCATTGCGCGCCTGGGTCGTCCGCTCTAAAATGCTTCTTTTGAGATCCTCAGCGGTTCTGCCGGGAAACATGGTGATAGCACCCCCCACTGCTTTCAGGAAATGGGCATCACTGCCCCCTGTTTCGGCAAGCCCGTACTTCATATTAAACTTCTTAGCCCTTTTGTTAGATATGCGGCCCACAATCGTGGCGTTAATCGTCTCCACACCATCAAAGTACACATCCTGGTAAACACTGGCCATGATTCTCTCCAAGTTATGCTTGCTAACGCTTTGAGTCAGCCAACTCATGGGATGGGGCACGATACAAAGACCACCCTGCTTGTGAATTGCTTCGATGGTGTTTTCCAGGGACTGGTGGCGAGTAATTGGGCTCTCTATAAAAAGGCCGAGAAGATGTCCCTCAAGAGTGGTCACCTCCGAGCCAATCACGACTTCGAAGCGATAGCCACATTTTGCCGCTAGCTCTCTGGCCTGGTAACCACCCCTGATCTTATTATGATCGGTGATGGCAATGACATCGAGGTCGGTCTTCTCTTCAACAAAGCTAACAATTTCGGGAATGTCTGCCATGCCGTCGTCCACACTGCTATGAATATGGACGTCTGCCAGGCCATATTCTGTTTCTCTCAATCCATGCCTTTTGTTAATTGTCTCCAGCAATGAACTCCTCCACCATCCGGCGCGCTTCATCGTCCTTGTATTGGACAGGTGGAGATTTCATGAAATAGGCTGACGGCCCAACAAGTGCTCCGCTGATGCCACGGTCCATTGCCAGCTTGCAGCATCTGATGGCATCCACTACTACCCCCGCAGAATTGGGGCTGTCCCATACCTCAATCTTCGCCTCGATATTGAGGGGAACGTCACCAAATGTTCGCCCCTCCATGCGTATATAGCACCATTTTCGGTCGCCGAGCCACGGGACGTAATCGCTGGGGCCGACATGAATGTCATCCGGCTTCATTTTGTAATCCAGTTGTGATGTTATCGCCTGAGTTTTTGATATCTTCTTTGACTCTAGCCTCTCACGCTCAAGCATATTGAGGAAGTCGGTATTGCCGCCGAAATTTAGTTGATAGGTCCGTTCCAGTTTGACACCGCGTTCTCTAAAGAGGTTGGTAAGTACGCGGTGGGTGATAGTTGCCCCAACCTGGCTCTTAATGTCATCGCCCACTATTGGCAGTCCCTTCTCTGTGAACCTGTTCTGCCAGTATTTCTCTCGGGCAATGAAAACGGGAATACAGTTGACAAAGCCACAACCAGCAGTAAGTACCTGCTCGATGTACCACTTTGTCGCCTCTTCGCTTCCCACAGGTAGATAGTTGACTACCACATCGGTCTCGGTCTCTCTGAGGATGCTTACTATGTCATCTGTGGGGCCTGGGGCTTTGCTGATTACCTCGGACAGGTATTTGCCCAGCCCATCGTGGGTCATGCCTCGGGATACTTTCACCCCGGTAACTGGAACCTGGCAGAACTTGAAGGTATTATTGGGCGTGGTATATATCGCTTCGTTCAGGTCCTTACCCACTTTCTTGCGGTCGATATCAAATGCAGCAACAAAATTAATATCTCTAATATGATACCCCCCCAGGTTGACGTGCATCAAACCAGGGACAAACTCGTTTTCTGCTGCTTCGCTATAATAATGAACACCCTGCACCAGCGATGATGCACAGTTTCCCACGCCAATAATGGCTACGTTTATGTTGCCCAAATTTATCTCCTGTTCTACAATAAGCCTACCCTATTAGGGAGGTGAATCTTGGTCTATGATTTTCATACTCATTCCACCTTGAGCGATGGTTCCCTATCCCCCATTGAACTAATAAGACGAGCACAGGTGAGGAATTACAAGGCTATCGCCGTAACCGACCACGCCGGAGTTGGCTATCTTGAGCGGATAATTAAGGAAATCGCTGAAGACTGTGCTCTGGCCAGGGAACATTGGGACATTATCGCCATTCCTGGTGTTGAACTTACCCACATCCCTCCACCGGCGATCTGCGAAGCGGCAAGGCGTGCCAAAGAACTTGGGGCATGGCTGGTTGTTGTTCACGGCGAGTCCATCATCGAACCTGTAGAAAGAGGCACCAATATCGCAGCCCTTCGATGCCCCTATGTAGATATTCTAGCGCACCCTGGCCTGCTTACCCTTGAAGAAGCCCAACTGGCAGCCGCTAACGGTATTTTTCTTGAAATCAGCGCCAGAAAAGGACATTCTCTGACCAATGGCCACGTCGTTCAATTGGCAAGACTTGCTGGAGCTAAACTCCTCCTCAACTCCGATACCCACGACCCGTCGGACCTGCTCTCCCTCAACTTAGTCCACCGGATCGCACAAGGCGCCGGTCTGAACGAGGAAGAGAGCGTTGAAGTTCTAACAACAAACGCTTGTGCCCTGCTAAAAAAGCTCCCCCTGCCGAAGCAAATCTAAACCTTGCGTGGCGGCTTGGTCTCGCTCAAAGGCTATATCGATTAGCTCTTGCCGATTCGGAACACCTTAGTCCCGCAGGTAGGGCACACTCCTCGAATCGCCGGCCTGCCGTTCTTCAGAGTAACGTTCTGAGGATTCTTGATCTCCTTTTTCGCTCTGCATTTGAAGCAGTAGGCTTGTGCCATCCGTATCACCTCCTTCCAAGCTAGTTGAATATAATTGCTTCGTACCTTAAATGTCAAGTCCTTGCCAGGCTGTCCCAAATTGGGGGTAGGTTGGAGCATCCTCTCCAACCACGCCTGGGCCGATTGCCTAATTCGTGTATCGATTCTTTAACGAACTTCATTTTCATTTTAATGCCTCCCATTGTCATTGATTGTATTTAATTATCCAATTTACACCACCGAGGTTGGAAACCAGTTGCGATGAACGAGCAAGTACAAGAAACAGTTTGCGCAGTGATTACAATTCGGTAATAGCTAGCAATTTAACTGGGGGAAAGGCATCGAGATGAATATTGGGGTTTCCGCATATCAACTACTGTGGCTAGACATGCCTTGAAGCTCCACCGATCAAATAATTCTCATCCTACTGGTAGATTGACGTATAATTAGATTTTTAGGCTTCGTGGTCAGGAGGAAAGCCACAGCACATCACCGCAGAGCCCAGGGTTGCGGGGACGGCTGGAAAAGACGGCGAATTTCTGCTTCTCATCGCCCAGAATAGCATCCTCACCATGGCCGGGATAGACCAGCGTGTCGTCGGGAAGAACGAAGAGCCTCTCGGTGATTGAGTTGACGATCTGTTCGAAAGCAGCGGGGTCTCTCGTCTTGCCTGGGCCATTGGGGAAGAGTGTATCCCCAGAGAAGAGGTGTTTCCCCATGAGCAGGCACACGCTGCCCGCTGTGTGGCCCGGAGTATGAAGCACCCTTGAGTTCACTGCGCCGAAGCTTACCGTATCGCCATCCTCCAGGGTCAGATCAGGCGGTGATGGAAGAGCACCTGCTTCCAGAGGATGGACAGCTACTTCGGCCTTGAGCACATCCCTCATCTCCTGAAAAGCGCCAAGGTGATCGAGATGGGTGTGGGTGATTATTATGTACCTTACGCTGATATCCGCCGCCTCGGCTAGGATCCGGGAAGCCTCACCCGGGGTATCTACAATGATGCCCTCGCCGCTCTGGGGACAGGCCACAATATAGCAA
>CAZYLE010000017.1:272-11966 GCA_964648675.1 uncultured Dehalococcoidales bacterium | reverse complement strand
TCCAGTTTCTTAATCCGAATCTCTCCGTCGTAATGCCAGCTCATGTCCCCTCCTAAGTCACCAGAGGCTGCTTAATTCCGATTCGCCATTCAACCTCAGCCATTCGAGGACTGTTTCGCCTTTATACTTTCGTAGTTGCCTGATTTATCAGGCAACATAGCCCAATGAATTGGGCAACTACATTTTTGCACAACCTCTGTCAATGACGTTTTGTAGAACTATAAGGCAAAAAGGACACGGTGTCAAAGATTTGTAATCGTTAATGAAATGCACTTATAGGGAACATCACCATGCCTCTGCCAGAAGGGAGATCGCTTCGGGGTCGACAGGTCGGGGCCGAAAGGTCGGCCCCAGATAAATCGGGGTGCCCCGTCCTACGGTTCATGTTCTCTGAACGAAGTATCGTCCGAACAACCATTGCAATAACCACAAACTGTCACTAATCTTTCTTAATGAGACCAAGGGTCGATTGGCACAGCGGCACAGAGATGCTATACTTGGCGAAGATGAGCTATTCCATTGAGGCTGGAGATTTCTCCAGCTTGGAGACGGTCTGGGATGAGCTATTGTCCGCGACTGCCACCGGCCATGTCTTCTTCACCCCCCAATGGCAGTGGTCATGGTGGCAAGCCTTTGGCAGTAATAGCGAGCTATTGCTGCTCTCGTTTCAACGGGATGCTGAGGTTGCGGGTATCGTTCCGTTGATGCGCAACGGACACAGGATATCTTTTATCGGCAGCAGCGATGTTTGCGATTATATGGATTTTATAATTCGCCCCGGTCAGGAGGTGGCAGTGCTCTCACAGCTCCTAGACCACCTCGAACCTATAGACTGGAAGTTCATTGAGCTGCAGTCGCTGCTTCCCGATTCAATCGCCCTGATCCATTTTGCCCCCCTGACAAGGCAAAAGGGCTATCAGGTCGAGATAACGCAGGAGGACGTCAGCCCTCATCTCGTCCTTCCCAAAAGCTGGGAGGAATACCTCTCTCTGCTAACAAGAAAGGATCGCCACGAACTCAGACGCAAGCTGCGGCGGCTTTCCCATGTACAGTATCTCTATTATGTGGTTAAAGATATGGAGCGGCTCCCCCAGGATTTGGAGGACTTCTTCAGGCTCTTCGCACAAGGTGACGACGATAAAAAAGAGTTCATGACAGACCAGATGAGCAGGTTTTTTAAGGCTATGGTTACCTCTATGGCGGCCAAAGGCTATCTGAGACTGACCTTCCTCGAGGTGGAGGGGAAACGAGTTGCCTCAACCATCTGTTTCGACTGTTGGGACCACGTCCATCTTTATAACAGCGGATATGACCCAGGTTATGCCTCTCTCAGCGCCGGTCTGCTATGCAAGGCCTTCTGCATCAGGGATGGCATACTTGAAGGGAAGAGGCATTTCGATTTTCTCCGTGGTACCGAGCACTATAAATACCACCTTGGCGGCCAGGATGTGCCTATATATCGCTGCGTGATTTCGAAAGGCTAATAGTATGCGTATTGCCAAGATCAGCGTTCACGGCTGCCCCCTAAGATCGCTGGGAGGCAAGGATACCGGAGGCATGAACGTTTACGTGCGGCAGCTCAGCCGCGAGTTGGGGAAGCTGGGAGTGGAGGTGGATATATTCACACGGTGGCACGACCCCCAGGAGCCGAAGGTGGTAGGAATAGGAGAGAGGGTACGTCTCATCCATATAGCCGCGGGTGAGCAAGAGGACACTCCTAAAACGGATATTTATAGTTGCCTTCCCCAGTTCTTGCACAACTTCCACCGTTTCCAGGAAAGGGAAGGGACAGTATACCAACTTTTGCATAGTCACTACTGGCTTTCGGTGTGTGCCGCCGAGCGGCTCAAGGTTCAGCTTGGGATACCGCACGTTGCCACATTCCATACCCTGGGAGAAGTAAAGAACCGGGCCCGACCAGCCGAAATGGAGCCTGTGCTACGCTTGGAGGTGGAAAAAAAGGGCGTCCCCACAGCCGACGCCATAATCGCCTTCACTGCCGAGGAGAAGGAAAACATGATAAGCATCTACGGGGCACAGCCGGAGAAGGTCAAGGTCATTCCCTGTGGGGTCGACTTGGACCTTTTTCACCCCATAGACAAAGTCAGGGCACGCAGTGAACTGGGCCTCTCCAACAGTTCCACTATTCTGCTTTACGCTGGCAGGATTCAGCCTTTCAAGGGGATTGACATCCTTCTGCGCGCCGTTGCATGTCTGTTGGCCGATAGGGAGTTGCATCTCTTCATTATAGGGGGAGACTTGGAGAGCGAGGATGAAATAACTCGGCTGCGAACCCTTTCCACCAAGCTGGGTATCGACGGAAAGGTGACTTTCTATGGGGCTACGGAACACGGGAAAATGCCCCTATTCTATAGTGCTGCTGATATTTGTGTCGTTCCTTCCTATCATGAGAGCTTTGGCTTGGTAGCTCTCGAGGCTTTGGCCTGTGGCACGCCGGTGGTGGCTTCGCGCGTTGGCGGCCTGGCCACCATTGTCAAGGACGGCGAGACAGGCTATCTCATAGATGAGATCTCTCCCGAGGCTTTTGCTCATCGCCTGGAAATCTTACTGAATGACGAAAAGCTCCGGCGACGTATGAGAGATGCGGCACATTCATCGGTGATGAAATACGAGTGGTCTATGGTGGCCCGACAGGTTCTAAACGTTTATAAGGAGCTAACCGGTGCTTAGCCTTTTCTCATACCACAGTATTATGCTTTTTTGTTTGAAACCAAGAGACTGGTAAAGACACTGGGCAGAGGCGTTCTCGCTGTCCACCATAAGTTCAATCTTCTTCATCCCTCGTTCCATGAGATACTCGATTCCCGCCGCCAGTACTATCCTGCCCAGCCCTCGATTACGATACGTAGGGTCTACCCCAATCATTTGAACATACGCCTTTTCATCGTCTACTGCGTCATCAATTGTCAAGCAGTAAGCCACCATTCTCTGGCCCTCAGTGATAAAGAGAATGCCCTCTGGATGACAAAGACTGGTATTCACCAGATAGCGTACGTCTTCTGTCGTGTTAGGGCGAAATCCCCAACTATCGGCGAAGGCAAGGTTCTGAAGAACACAGAGTCCCTCCTCGTCACCATAGGTGAAGTGGCGAACCTCATAGCCATGGATTGCGGGAAGGGCCGCTCTTCTATAGCTGGTAAGGCTCATGTGCCGGTAATGCCGCACCAGGGCAAACCCCCTTTTCTCCACAAAGCTCCGGGACGACGTCATTATCTCGGCTATAGGAATGTGAGCTATCAGTGTCCCTAGATTGCGGCTGTGTTCGATAGCGGTTTCCAGTAAGCTGCTCCCTACACCGCGGCAGCGATGTGCCGGGTGAACGGCGCCACCCAGGATTACCCGCCCGATTTCCAGCTCGCACTGTATTTCAGCATACCCCACGAGAAGGTCGTTTTCCTCTGCAAGAAAGACATTATGCTCTGGGTGGCAGTGCGGTTGTCCCAGACGCTCCCTCATATGCTCCAAGGAGGTAGCCTTGCCCAGCCTGTCTTTCTCATCTATCTCATTGACCAGCCGAACATAAGCCACAACGTCGTCGGCTCGGAAATTTCGTATGATAGCCAATTCGCTTCCTTATGGGCTCTGCATCTGCATGTTTCCGCGTCATTGTAGCTGAACGCTGGCTATGATACAATCTCAACGAACACCTGCCGTAAGGATGTCTTCATGGAGAAATCCAAGATAACAGTGATGGTAGTGACGCCCCATCCCGATGACGCCGAGTTTGGCACTGCGGGAACCGTCGCTTCATGGGTAAAGCAGGGGCGTGAGGTGATTTATGTCGTCTGCACCAACGGCGACAAGGGAAGCTCAGACCCGGACATGACCTCGGACAGGCTGGCCCAGATTCGCCGGCAGGAGCAGCAAAAGGCAGCTAATATCTTAGGGGTTAAGGAGGTCATCTTCCTCGATCACCCTGATGGCGAGCTGGAGGATACTCCTGCTTTCCGTGGGGAGTTAGTGCGACTGATCAGGAAATACCGCCCCGATGTGGTGATAACCAGCGATCCCTACCGCAGATATCTATGGCACCGCGACCACCGCATCACCGGTAGGGTCACCCTCGACGCCATCTTCCCCTATGCCCGTGACCACCTCTCTTATCCTGAGCATATAGCTGAAGGCCTGGCACCTCACCGGGTAAAAGAAGTATACTTGTGGGGGTCAGAGGAGCCAGATACCTTCATTGACGTCAGTGACACGTTTGATGTCAAGATGGCCGCCCTCAACTGCCATATAAGCCAGGTGGGTCAATATATGGAGCTTCTAGCACAGCGCGTAAAAGAGAGGGCAGAGAAGATGGGCCAGAAGGAGGGGGTTCCTCTAGCTGAGGCCTTTCGCCGGATCGAAATGCCACAATGGCAAACGAGGTGAGCCTTGCAGATCATTTTCTTGTGCGGCGGCGCTGGGAAGAGGATGTTCCCTCTCACCGAAGACAAATCCCTGTTCAAGCTCGTCGGTAAGACGTTGCTAGAGCACCGGATCGAGCAGGCTGTGGCGGTTGGGCTTAGTAACATCATCCTTGTGGGAAATCACCAAAACATAGAGAGATTGGAGGGCATCGCTCGAAGGTCTTCTCAAGCTCACATCGCACTCGCTAGCCAAGGAGAGCCATCAGGGATGGCCAATGCTTTGTCTAGTGCCCAAAATCTACTAGAGGATGAAGCTATTGTGGTCAGCCCGGGCGATATTTTCGAGGAGTCAGGCTATCGCATAATCCTCGCCGAAAGAAAAAAGAACTCGGCATCCTCTTACCTACTTGGAGCGAAGGTCGACAAATATTTTCCCGGTGGTTACCTGGTTTTCGATGAGAAAAAAGAAATACACCGTATCCTGGAAAAACCGGGGGAAGGAGCTGAACCGAGCAATGTGGTAAACATGGTGGTTCACCTTCATACTGATGTCAAGGCGCTTTTTCGACACCTGGCGAAGGTTGGCGACAGAGGCCCTAACGCCTACGAGCAGGCTTTGCAGAATATGATCAACGAAGGCTACAAACTTAAGCTGGTGGAGTATGGCGATTTCTGGGGTCCCATCAAGTATCCATGGCATCTTCTTAGGGCAGTGCGGCATTTCCTAGACCAGATGCCAGGGAACATTGCGTCATCGGCGATCATCTCAGACAGAGCCACAATCGAGGGCAATGTGATCATTGATGAAAACGTTAGGGTTCTGGAGAATGCGGTGATCAGAGGCCCCTGTTACATCGGGAAGGATTCTATCATAGGAAACAACTCGCTAATCCGAGACTATTCCCACATTGGGGCTGATTGCGTGATAGGATTCTCAACTGAGATTAAGCATTCGTACTTAGGAGATGGGTGTTGGCTTCATCGCAACTATATTGGAGACTCGGTAGTGGGCGACCACTGCTCCTTCGGCGCGGGAACAGTAACAGCGAACCTTCGTTTTGATGAAGCTGACATTGCCGTTGAGGATGATGGCGAGATCTTGAATACGGGAATGGATAAGCTGGGGGCGATAATCGGTGCCGCAACGAAAATTGGGATCAATGTCAGCATCATGCCTGGGGTCAGGATTGGGCCCAATTCCATTGTAGGGCCTCATGTTATGCTGAGGCGTGACCTAGAGCCAAACACTATACTGCTGCTCGACAGCGGCAATAGACTCGTCAAAAAGCAATTAAACCTCGGTGAAAGCGAAAGGAGATAGCTGCAAAAGAGATGTGTGGAATAGTCGGATTCATAGGAGATGGGCCAGCAGCCCCTATCGTCCTCAGAGCGGTCTCAAAACTGGAATACCGTGGTTACGACTCCGCGGGGATGGTGAGCGTTTGCAACGGTAGAATCCATATACAGAAGGATGTGGGCAGTATAGTCGATGTCCAACGCAAATTGCGGCTAGACCGATTACCTGGAGAAGTAGCCCTTGCTCATGTTCGCTGGGCAACGCATGGCAGGGCTACACAAGTAAACGCTCACCCACATTTAGACTGCAAGAAGCAAGTAGCTGTAGTGCATAACGGGATCATAGAGAACTACCAAGAACTCCACGCCGAGCTGGCTGGGAAGCACAGATTTGTCTCTGAGGCCGATACAGAGGTTCTCTGTCATCTGATCGAAGACTATATGGGAGAGGGAAACTCACTTGAGGGAGCCCTTGTCGCCGCTGTTGGGCGCATACAGGGGTCCTATGCCATTGCTGCCGTCTCCTCCTTGGAGCCGTGGAAAATAGTGGCCACAGCTAAGGACGTCCCTCTCATAGTAGGACTGAATGGAAGTAGCTACTTCGTGGCCAGTGATGTTCTCTCCATCTCCGACCAAACCAATGAGGTTGTCTTCTTGGAGGAAGGCGATGTCGCCTCCCTGACCAAGGGTGGAGTGGCGTTCTATGATTCCCACGGGAAGGCAATCGCCAAGGAACCACAAAGGGTAGACTGGATGTGGGAGGAGGCAGAGATAGAGGGCCATGATTGCTTCATGCGCAAAGAGATTCTGGAAGAGCCCAAGGCAATATGCAGGGCATTGATGCAGGATAGAGAACGCATATTGGAACTAGCAAGAGAGATATCGACGGCGAAGCAAGTGGTTATTACTGCCTGCGGCAGCTCTCGCCATGCGGCCCTCCTTGGCAAGTATCTCTTCTCCAAGAGCGCAGGCAGAGTGTGCGATGTTCTCACCGCCTCCGAACTTCAGTATTTCACCGATTCCATCGCCGAGGATGCCTTGGTCATTGCCGTTTCCCAGAGCGGTGAGACAGCGGATGTCATTGACGGAGTGAAAAAGGCTAAGGCCAAGGGAGCCAGAGTTCTCTCCATCGTAAATGTTGTGGGATCCATGCTCACCAGGATTAGTAATAGAGTCATTTACATTAACTGTGGGCCCGAGGTATGCGTGGCAGCAACAAAATCCTTTGTTGCTCAGGTGGTGGTATTCTACCTTCTGGCCTTTGCCCTAGCTGGCAAACTGGAGGAGGGCATCCAAGAATTGCAGCATGTCGCCAGACGAATCCAAGAGAACTTTGAGGAAAACGATGTCAAGCTCAGAGAACTAGCGGAAAGAATAAAAGGGGAAAGCAATTTCTTCTACATAGCGCGCGGACCCAACCTAGCCATCGCTGCTGAGGGCGCACTGAAGCTAAAAGAGGTTTCCTATGTTCATGCCGAGTGTATGCCCGCAGGAGAATTGAAGCATGGCGCCTTGGCCATAATAGAGGAAGGCACACCTGTCGTTGCCATATGCCCAAAGGATGATACCATCTATCAGACCTTAAGCAACGTTATGGAGGTGAAGGCTAGAGGAGGCTTTGTGATTGCCGTCTCAGATGACAGCAACGACATCTATGATCAGTGGATCGAGATTCCCAAAGTCAGCGAGGCCTTCTATCCCTTGGCAGCCGTTTTGCCGTTGCATCTTCTGGCCTACCATATGGCCGTAGCGCGGGGAAAATACCCCGATAGACCGCGCAACCTCGCCAAGTCCGTCACTGTGAGGTAGGCCGCAGACAGGCCACTTCTCCTGTCAGAATTGCTCTGCCTCGTCCCATCAAGCTGCTCCATCGCTCTGGACATCGTCCAACGACAACATCCTTGGCAAGTCTATTAGGAACAATTGCTTATGCAAGCTATTGCAATAAATTTTGTCTCATGGTACAATAGGGTTTGTGAAAATGAAGGGTAAGAGAAGCCTATCCGAGACCTTGCGGGAGAGGGGCTACCGCCTTACCCCGCAGCGAATGATCGTCCTGGAGGCCATTGAAGCGGCTGACCACCATATCAGCGCCGAAGAGGTACACTCCAAAGCACACGCCAAGTACCCTTACATCAACATCTCGACGGTGTACCGCACTCTAGAACTGCTCAAAGAGCTGGGCCTGGTGGCCGAGACAGATCTCGGTGGCGGGAGACTGGTATATCACCCGGTCGGGAAGGCGCATCACCACCACCTGGTGTGTCGCAAGTGCGGCAAGGTCGAGGATATCGATGAATCGGTCTTCGAGCGGCTGCGAGATGAGATCAGGCAGAAGTATGGCTTCGATGCGGTATTTGAACATATGGGGATCTTCGGAACCTGCCGGAGCTGCAGCAGATGACGTGCTCTCTTTTTTTGGAGATTCATGCAAATAGTTGCAACTGCACCCAAGTGCGACTACTATCAGGACTAATGTATTGGAAATGCGATTATGCCCTAAGAGAAAAGGAGTGCAAGGCAAGGGAATGCTTGCGGTCAGGCTGGTGAGAATTGCCGAGCTGGAAACCCCCTAAGCCGTCAACACGTTGATTTCACCAAAAGTGAGGAGGAGAAGTGACCATGGAGAATCAAGCGCTACAGGATCCCAGGCATGAAATCGAACAGGCCATAGGCGCAGGGGATTTGCCAAGACTACTAGCGATGAGCGCCCTATTGCACGGTCATTTCTGTCCCTTTCTGGCTATCGGAGTCAAGGCATCTGTTCGGGCGGTGAAGGAACTGGGCGTCAGCTCCACCGGTATGGAGGAAGTAATCGCTATCATGGAAACCAACAATTGCTTCAGCGACGGCGTCCAATTCATTACTGGCTGCACCTTTGGGAACAATGCTCTCATCTACAGAGATTATGGTAAGACAGCTTTCACACTGGCCAAGAGGAGTGGACAGGCGCTGAGGGTATCGGTCAAAGTCGATAGCCGCTTTCTACAAAGGCATGAGCCTAAGGCTGCTGAGTTATTCCAGAAAGTGGTGGTTGAGCGCGCAGGCACCGAGGCTGACCAGAGAAGTCTGGGCGAGGCGTGGAGGCAGGCCGCCTTCAGAATGCTGGATATTCCCGATGATGAGCTATTCGATGTCACTTCCGTGGCTATAGATGTCCCCGCCTACTCTCGAATCTTCGCCAGTGTGAAGTGCGCACGATGTGGCGAGTCGGTCATGGAACCCCGCGCCAGGATAATGGACGGCAAGTCCGTGTGCATCCCGTGCTCGGGGCAGGAGTACTATCAGCTTGCCGGCAATGGAATGTCCGTGATCACAGACGTGGGCTCGACTGCAGAGAGACGCGCTGACTAGAAGCCGCGCCTTGCACACTCAGAGATTACGTGAAGGAGATGCCGATGGTGAAGAGTAAGAGCAAACGCATTCTGACGCTCTCAGTGCTTGTGCTGGCGTTGGTAGTCCCGCTGCTGCTATCTTCTGCCTGTGGCAATGGCTCCTCGGGAGAGATCACCTACACCGTCACCGACCCTACTGGCGACTGGGGCTATCCCTCGCCCTACGCCCACTACTCCAGGGGGCCGGGCTACATACGAATGGGCCTTCTGTTTGACACTCTCGTGTGGAAGGACAAGAGTGGATTCATCCCGGCCCTCGCCGAGAGCTGGGAGTACATCGAGGCCGACACGGCTTACCTCTTCCAGTTGCGGCAGGGAGTCACCTGGCACGATGGCGAGGCGTTCACCGCGGATGACGTAGCCTTCACTGTTGACTACGTGAAGGCACATCCCCTGCCCTTCGTCACACTCATCGGGCCGACCGGCGTGAGTGAAGTGGAGGTTATCGACGACTACACAGTCAAGCTCTATCTGGAGCAACCCTATGCTCCCTTTCTGAACGACGTAGCGGGGACCATGGCTATCCTGCCACAGCACGTGTGGGAGACGGTGGACGAACCCCTCACCTTCACCGGGCCGCAGGCGGTGGTCGGCACCGGGCCGTTCACCCTGGGCGACTACAGCAAGGAGCACGGCACATATCTCTACCATGCGTACGACGACTACTACCTCGGCAGACCAGCGGTCGACTCCATCGTATTCGACAAGGTGAGTGAACAGATGGCGCCCACGGCGCTGCGGCAGGGAAGCGCAAACGCCGCCGACATCCCCCCTGAGATGGTTGATACGCTACAGGCTGAAGGCTTCACCATCCTGCGCTCACCGTACGGGTGGAATGCCAAGCTGCTCATCAACCACACCAAGGAGCCGTTTTTGTCCAAAGAGTTCCGCCAGGCTCTGGCCCACGCTATCGACCGGGAGGAACTGGTCGAAATCACCCAGCGCGGCTACGCCGTGCCGGGAAGTCCGGGGCTGCTCCCTCCCGACAGTATCTGGTACAACCCGGATATCGAGATGTATGAGTACGACCTCACAAAGGCGCACCAACTGCTTGCCACGCTAGGATACGAACTGGAGAACGGCTCCCTTACCAAGGACGGGGCGCCGCTGAATGTGGAGGTCATCACCCAGACCGCGTCCGGCTTCAAGGAGGTGGGCCAGTTCATTCAACAGGAGCTGGAGGACCTCGGCCTGAAGATAGACCTTGTCACGCTGGAAGGGGCGACGCTCGATGCCAGGGTCGAGGCGTGGGACTTCGACCTGGCGATATACGGACACGGCGGTCTCTACGAGCCGTCGATACTGCCCAAGGTGATCACGGGTGCCGGATTCAATAGCGCCCGATACACGGAGAACGCGACGCTGAACCAGCTCCTCGAAGACCAGCTTCACCAGATGGACTCCGAACAGAGGTTGGAGATGGTGCAGGAGATACAGGCAATCTACGCCGATGAGCTTCCGGCGATAACCCTGTACTACCCCGATTGGTACTGGGCCCATGACGGCAGTGTGGAGCTCTTCTACACCGAGGGCGGTGTGGCATCGGGCATACCGATTGCTTTCAACAAGGTGGCTTTCCTACCCCATGAGGGCTCCCAGTGAGGAGGGGTGATGGAACATACGAGTGAATCTGAGACAAGCGTCAGCGCCAGGGATATGCAACTGAGGCCTGTCGGGTTTGTCCGCAGCGCGTTGAAGGAGCCCAGTCTGGTCCCGCAGCAAGGCGACCTGCATTGGGGGCCCGGGGTGGAGCGGGCCCACGAGGAACGCAGCACAATCGCTCACCTGGTGATAGATGATGAATTGACGGGTATCCTCGACGGCATAGACGGTTTCTCGCACCTCATGGTGCTCTACTGGGCCCACCTGGTCCCGGCCGAGGCGCGATCGATGACAAAGGTCCACCCAATGGGAAGAAAGGACTTGCCTCTTACCGGCGTCTTCGCCACGTGCAGCCCGGCCAGGCCCAACCCCATTTCCGTGACCGCAGTTCGTCTTCTCGAGCGCATCGGCAACGTGCTGGTGGTGGAGGGACTTGAGGCCGTTGATGGCAGCCCTCTGATAGATATAAAGCCCTACACACCGTACTACTACGGCGCCCGAGACGTGATGGTACCTGAGTGGATGGCGCAGGTCGAGCGAGAACTCAGCGAGAGACCGCCCCGCTCCAGCCCGACCCACGGTACGGAGCGACGCACGGACGGAGACTGAGATGCATATTCTGAGCAAGCGCAATGTGCTGACGTACGCCATCGCGCTCCTGTTCATTCTGTCGCTCAACTTCATTCTGCCCCGCCTGATGCCGGGCGACCCGCTCATGGCCATCTACGGCAGAGAAGCGCTGGTGCAGATGTCTCCACAACTGCAGGCGGAACTGGTGCACCGCTTCTCACTGGACCAGGCGTTGTGGCAGCAATTGGGTGCCTACTTCGCCGCCCTCTTCCAGGGTGACCTAGGCTATTCCTACTACTACAACGCTCCAGTGTTCAACGTAATCCTGGGCCGGCTGCCATGGACCCTCCTGCTTGTCGGCCTGTCTCTCATCCTGTCCACTGTATTGGGCATAGTGCTGGGGATCGAATCGGGCTGGCGTCGCGGCACCAAGACCGACCGGAGCATGCTCGCCGGGC
>CAZYLE010000017.1:0-262 GCA_964648675.1 uncultured Dehalococcoidales bacterium | reverse complement strand
GAATCGTCCTGCTTCTTGTATTCGGCGTGGTTCTGGGCATACTCCCTCTCGCCGGCGCGATGACCCCCTATTCTGGCCTCTCCGGAGGTGCCCTCGTGCTGGATGTTCTGAAACACCTGGCGCTGCCACTGGCCTCGCTGACGCTGGCTCATCTGGCCGGCGGCTATCTGCTTACCCGAAACACAATGATCACTGTGCTCAAGGAGCCCTACATGCTCACCGCCAGGGCCAAGGGCCTTTCTCAGCGGCTTCTCAAATACCG
>CAZYLE010000016.1:0-16711 GCA_964648675.1 uncultured Dehalococcoidales bacterium | reverse complement strand
TTAGTATCATGATTAACCATACCATGAGTGTCACCTATGTATCTCAGCCTCCGCAGAGTCCCCTGTTAACGATGTCTACGGGAAAAGCATAGCTTTGAGCCTCTCTTCCAACCCTTCGAGAGGGATTATCACCACCTCTTTCTCGCTTCGTTTCTTTACCTCAACGCTTTGGGATTTCAATGTTCTGGGGCTGAGGACAACCCTCAGAGGCATGCCCAGAAGGTCGGCATCGTTCAGCTTTACCCCCGGCGACTCACCCCGGTCGTCGTACAACACCTCGAAGCCCTGCTGCTGCAACTGCAGATAGAGCCCCTCCGCAGCCGAGGCTACCTCGCTGTTGTCGGCAGAGATGGAGCACAGGTGGACCTGATAGGGAGCGATGGTGACAGGCCAGATAATCCCTTTTTCATCGTGGTTCTGTTCGATGGCGGCGGCAAGCAGACGCCCGATGCCGATGCCGTAGCAGCCCATGAGGATGGGCCGCTCCACGCCGTCCTCGTCACGGTAGGTCGCCCCCAGCCTCTCGCTGTAGAAGGTGCCCAGCTTGAACACGTGTCCCAGCTCGATGCCACGGACGGAGAGAAGCTCCCCCTTGCCGCACCGGGGACACCCGTCGCCGGGCACAGCAGTGGCGATGTCCACCATCATGTCGACAGCGAAGTCCCGGGGGTAGTTAACGTTCCTGACATGCGTATCAGGGCGGTTGGCCCCGGCGACGAAGTTGGCCCCCAGCGCTATCGACGAGTCGGCGACCCGCTTCATCCCGCTGATGCCCATCGGCGAAGCGGAGCCGGCGACCAGTCCCGCCTCCCTGACCTCCTCCTCGGTGGCCAGGCGAAGCTCGTGGCATTTGAGGACGTTCTTTAGCTTTATCTCGTTCACCTCAATGTCACCCCTGATGACCACAAAGACGACATCGCCGTCAGCAGAGTAGAACACCGCCTTCAATGTCTTGCTCTCTGGGATGTCGAGGAAGCGGGCAAGGTCGGCGATGGTGACGATGTCAGGAGTAGCTACATCCTCCATCGGCAGCGCCTCTTCCTTGGCGTTTTCCGCCTTAACGCCCTCAGCCTTCTCCAGATTGGCGGCGTAATCGCAATCGGAACAGTAGAGAACCTGGTCCTCCCCACCGTCAGTGATGAGCATGAACTCCTGCGATTCCTTGCCCCCGATGGCGCCGCTGTCGGCGTCGACCGCTATAGCGGGGAGACCGCAGCGCCAGAAGATGCGCTCATAGGCCCTGGCCACCTTGCGGTAGCTTACGTCCATCGCTTCTTCATCGGTGTCGAAGGTGTACATGTCCTTCATGGTGAACTCGCGCACGCGCAGCAGTCCACCGCGGGGGCGCGGCTCATCGCGGAACTTGGTCTGGATCTGGTACAGCAGGAGCGGCAGGTCACGGTAGCTGTGCACGTTGCGCTTGACCATCTCGGTGATGACCTCTTCGTGTGTGGGAGCGAGAACCAGCTTCCGGTCACGGCGGTCGCTGAGGGTGAACAGGCTCTTGCCCAACGCCCGGTCTCGCTCCGTCTCCTGCCACAGCTCCAGGGGCTGTATCACCGGCATATGCAGCTCCTGCCCCCCGATGCCATCCATCTCCTCGCGGACGATTTCCTCCACCTTGCGCAGCGCCCGCCACCCCAGGGGCAGGTAGGAGTAGGCGCCGGCCACCACCAGGCGAATCATCCCAGCCTTCAGCAGCAACTGGTGGCTGATATTTTCCGCCTCAGATGGCGTCTGGCGCAGTGTTTTACCGAAAAGTCTCGACAGGCGCATTTTTTACTCAAGCGACATATTGGGTCACAATCACGGCAATGCCCAGTATTATAAGCACTATTCCATCAATCCGACCCGGAACTGGCTACCAGAATCTATTGACCTTTAAGGAAACCATTATTGCCATTATAAGGGAGGATGTCCCCGCTGCCAAGTGGAAGGCAAACATAATTATGGAAGCGAGGTTTACTTTGCAACCTGCATTAATGATCGGATTGACTTATAATGTGGATAGTGTTGGCCCGTAAAACGGGGTAAGGTCAATAGACCTACATCTGAAATGAAGTGTCTATAGATTTCTCTCGAACGCACCGTTATTATATAACCCTCTCCACATTAAGAGATGTAGCGCGAGGCTTCAGAGGTCATCCAAAAACTTAGCAAAACAGGGTAGCCTAGAGCAGATGCTCCAACCTACCCCGATTTTCGGACAGGCTCTTGAAGACCGCGCTGCTCTAAAATGCCTCCACCTCCGCCATCAGCGCAGTCAGAAACTCGGACTCCTTTACTGTGCGCACCTGCTCCCCCCTGCGGAAGATGACGCCCCTCCCTTTGCCGCAGGCGATGCCGACGTCGGCATCGCGCGCCTCGCCGGGGCCGTTAACCACACACCCCATAACCGCCACCTTTATCGGCTTCTCCAGCTTGGCAAGACGCTCCTCCACCGCATTGGCCAGGGCGACAATATCGACCTCAGCGCGGCCGCAGGATGGGCAGCTTATCAGGGTGGGGCCACGCTGGCTAAGGTGGAGCGATTTCAGGATCTCATAGCCGGCGATAACCTCCTCGCGCGGATCACCGCTGAGGGAGACCCGAATGGTATCCCCAATCCCCTCGTGGAGCAGGATGCCAATGCCCACGGCGCTCCTGATTACTCCCTTCTTCGGGGTGCCGGCCTCGGTGATGCCGAGATGGATGGGGTAGGGCATTTTGTCAGCGATAGCCCTATTGGCCTCGATGGTAGTGGGAACATCGAAGGCCTTGAGCGCCACCTTGATTAGCTCGAAATCAAGGCTTTCAAATAATTGAACCTGCTCTAGCGCGGCATTTGCCATCTGGTTTGCGATAGCAGACTCTTGTTCTTTATGATGCCGACGACCAGGGAAAAGACTTCCTAGATTTACGCCAATCCTTATCGGCACCTCCCGTTCTTTGGCAGCACGCACAATCTGGGCGATTTGCTCTCGCTCCTGTATATTCCCCGGGTTTATTCTCAACCCGTCAACGCCGCCCTCGAGGGCCATAATAGCGAGGCGATAGTCGAAGTGGATGTCGGCGATGAGGGGGATGGCGACATCTCGCTTGATGGCAGGAATGGAATCAGCAGCTTCTCTGTCGGGGACAGCCAGGCGCACCAACTGGCAACCACATTCCTCGAGTCCCTTTATCTGGTCAATTGTCGCTTTGACATTGCGTGTGTCGGTCTTGGTCATTGACTGGACGACGACGGGAGCGCCACCGCCAACGGTCACACCGCCAATTCGAATGGCTCTTGAGGCTCGGCGAAGTCTCACGGCATTATGCTCCCCCCGTGAACTATGCGAAGCACGTCATAGTAGCTGATAACGAATGCCAGGAGTATGAGCAGCCCGAACCCGAGCGTATTTATGAATCCCTCCGTCTTTGGCGCTAGCCGCTTGCCACGGCGAGCCAGCTCGATGAAAATAAAGGCAATCCTCCCTCCATCGAGGGCGGGGATGGGCAATAGGTTTACTATTGCCAGATTCACGCTGAGGAAACAGGCGAACCAGATGAGGGCATAGGCCCCCGCTGCAACAAACGCACCGGTGAGCTGGGCGATGCCAATTGGGCCAGTGACTGGTGGCCCCTCCCAACCCGGCGGCATCTCCGGCCCCCGGATCAACTCTACGATGGCATCCTTCATCAGCACCAACATCCGTCCGTAATCGCCGAGACCCAATGGTATGGCACTCCAGATAGGATAGGCTGTGATTTCAGTGATTGGACCCATCTGAATGCCTATCGCCCCTTCCCCCTCTGGCGGGTCCGTCCGCGGGACCAGTGTAGCTTCAAATTCGGTGTCCGGCCTCCGTAATAGTAGCAGCGTGACCTCCATGCCGACTTTGGGCTCTATTGCTTCATGCACATCCTCGAAGGTGTTAACCGCCTGTCCATCAACACTAAGTACGATATCTCTAGCCTCGATGCCGGCGTATTCAGCCGGAGAGTCCGTGGCTACCGCCACCACCTGCAACCCATCGCCCTCCGCATATCGCTCCATCGGTATCATATAGGAGATGGGGAAAAGTAGTAGGGGAAGCAATAACATAGCAAGTGACCCGGCACTGAGCACCAGGACTCTTGCACGCCTGCTCTTGCCGGCGAGGCTGCCTGATATATTGGGATCTTCCTCTCCCGCCATTCTGCAAAAGCCACCCAAGGGGATGAGGTTCACCGAATAAATAATCCCTCCTCGCTTCATGCCGAACAGGCGAGGAGGGTATCCCAGGCCAAGCTCCTCAACCCTGACTCCACAAAGCCTGGCGGCGAAGAAGTGCCCCAGTTCATGAACCAGGATAACCACGAATATGATAACTAAGAAGATAAGTATAATCGCAAATATACTCATCTCCGTACTACCTCTCTGGCCCATGCATCGGCAGCGAGTACCTCTTCAAGTGAAGGATTGCTTATACCCTGATGTTGTTCCAGGGCCTTGTGCACTACTTTTGCAATGTCCAGAAAGCCAATGCGTCCCTCCAGGAAGAGTTCCACTGCTACTTCGTCAGCGGCGGATAGCACCGCTGGATAGGTGCCTCCTTTTTGGCCTGCCTCCAGGGCCAGTTTCAGGCACGGGAATTTTTCAAGATCGGGCGCCTCAAAGGAGAGCGAGCCAATCCTGGCAAAATCGAGCCTAGGGAGCTTGCTCGAGGGGCGCTCGGGATATAACAATGCATATTGTATCGGCAGGCGCATGTCAGGCAGGCTTAGCTGCGCCTTGACCGAGCCATCGACGAATTCAACCATGGAGTGCACAATGCTCTGGGGGTGAACCACTATCTCTATATCATCAAAGGGGACATCAAAAAGCCAGTGCGTTTCGATAACCTCAAACCCCTTGTTCATCAAAGTGGCAGAGTCGATAGTCACCTTCTTGCCCATCTTCCAGGTAGGATGCTCCAGCGCCTGTTGTGGCGTCACAACTCTAAGCTCGCTCGGTGAGAGACGATGAAAGGGGCCACCGGAGGCGGTCAGTATGAGCTTGGCGATTCCCTTATCCTCACCGTGCAGGCACTGCCATATGGCGCTCGGCTCACTGTCGATGGGCAATATCTGGGCGTGACACCTTTTCGCCTCAGCAGTAACAATCTCCCCTGCCGCTACCAGCACCTCCTTGGTGGCTAAGGCGATATCTTTCCCGGCACGAATAGCTGCCATCGTCGGGCTGAGCCCTGCCTTTCCCGATATGGCGACCACCACCAGGTCAACTTCGGGGTGAGAGGCGAGTTCATCCAGTGACGAGTTGTCATACCGCAAGATTGGCAATCCCTGCCCATCAGAGACAGAGACAAGGTTTGGCCGGAATTCGTCGACCTGTCTTGTCAGAAGCTCAGTGTTTTTCCCACCAGCAAGACCAATGACCTGTAAGCGGTCGGGGAAGGAGCGTACTACATCTAACGTCTGCTGTCCTATGGAACCAGTTGAGCCCAGAATAGCCAGCCTCTTCACACTACCACCCATATCACATAATAGTATACAACAACCACAGCAAATAGGACGCTATCAAGGCGGTCGAGGAGCCCCCCATGTCCCGGCATCAGCCGACCGGCGTCCTTTACACCGGTACTCCTCTTGAGCATCGATTCGGCAAGGTCGCCTAGCTGGGCGAAGACTCCGATGAGGGCGCCAAGGAGCGCCACCTGCCAATGGACAGCGACAGTGGGGAGAATAGCTGCCAGGATCAAAGAGGCGGCAATAGCGCCTAAAAAGCCTCCTGCCGTTCCCTCCCATGTCTTCCCTGGGCTGATTTTCGACCAGAGAGCATGCCTTCCCCAGACCCTACCCACGAAGAAAGCAGTGGTGTCTACGGTGACGGTAGTTAAGAGGGCAAGAAACACCCAGTCCCTGCCTCCTTCCACCCCCCTCAAGGGGACAAAGTAGCTCAACATCCACCCTATGTAAATGATCCCTGTTAGGCTCCATGCCCAGTTGCTGGCGGCCCTCTCGACACTTGACACGAAGAGTAGCCATACTAGCGAGAAGACGATTGCTGAGGTCAAGACGACCAGGCTGTAAGTTGCTTCAAAGTGGGCAGCAAGAACGAAGAGGAGTACACACATGATGACGAAGATGGTGAGGGGGTGACTGATGGAGAGGCCCTTCATGCCGTAGAATTCCCGCGCCCCCAGCACCGCCACCACGGCTACAGTCACCGAGTAAGCGGGCCCGCCAAACCAGATAATGGCCAGAATGGGTATAAGGACGATGAACGCAGTGAGAAACCGTTTCTTTACCATCTTTTTCGCCCGGCCTCACCCTCTCTGGGTTTCCAATCCCCCGAAACGCCTCTCACGCTGCGAGTAGGCAACAAGCGCTCTCTCGACTTCCTCACTACCGAAGTCAGGCCAGAAAGTAGGTGTAGCATAATACTCGCTGTAGGCTGATTGCCAGAGAAGGAAATTGCTGAGGCGCATCTCGCCGCCGGTGCGAATGATGAGGTCTGGATCAGGCAGGCCTGCGGTGTACAAATAGCTGCCTAACAGCGACTCGTCTATCTCCTGCGGCGGAATGCCATCTTGAATGATGTGCTTTATTGCATCCAAGATCTCAGCGCGGCCCCCGTAGTCAAAGGCAACGCTCAGTGTCATGTAGGTGTTATCCTTCGTCAGCTCGATGGCGTGTTTTATCTTGCGCTGAAGCCTTTCCGATAGCCGGTCCACACGGCCGAGAAGTAGGAGCCTGACCCCGTGCTCATGAAAGATTTTGGTCTCCCGATCAATCGCCCTCCCCAAGATTCTGAACAATCCTTGAACCTCGCTGGCCGGCCGGCTCCAATTCTCCGTGGAGAAGGCGAATAATGTAATATAGTGCACCCCATATTCCGCTAAGCATCGGATAACCTGGCGGATATTCTCCGCTCCAGCGCGGTGCCCGGCGAGCCTGGGTAGTCCTCGCTGTTCGGCCCACCTGCCGTTGCCATCCATAATTATGGCCACATGATTGGGGATAGGGACAATCTTAGAATTGGTCATGAAATCACCCAGAAGGAAAAGGTGCGGACGAGATTTCCTTACCTCTCTATCCGCTAAACCTCTAGTAGCTCCGCCTCTTTAACCTTTGCCGCCTTATCCACCTCAGCGATAAAGCTATCGGTAAGCTGCTGCACCTGCTCTTGGGCGCGTTTTAGCTCGTCCTCGGAGATCTCTTTATTTCGCTCCAGCTCCCTGAGTTCCTCCAGGGCATTTCTCCTGACGTTGCGCACGGCCACCCTCCCATCTTCAGCCCGCTTATGAACTAACTTAACCAGTTCCTTTCGGCGCTCCTCAGAGAGCTGGGGAATCGCAATGCGGATAGTATTCCCATCGTTTGCTGGATTGAGGCCAAGATCCGCCTTCCGGATAGCCTTGTCAATATTGGATATGGCACTTCTATCCCAGGGCTGGACCAGTAGCAGTCTCGCCTCCGGCACCGAGATGGTAGCCATCTGTTTCAGTGGAGTGAGCACACCGTGGTAGTCCACCTTGATATGGTCGATAATCGCCGGGGTAGCTCGCCCGGTGCGGATAGTAGCAAGCTCCTTCCTCAGTGCCTCGATGGTCTTACTCATCTTGGAGTTTGTCTCTACAAGGGTCTCTTCAATCATTACTCTAGCCATCTAGGTAGAGACGATGCTGCCTATAGGCTCTCCCATCACCGCCCGCACAATGCTCTGGGAAGCGGTTAGGTCGAAGACGATTATGGGGAGTTTATGCTCCATGCAAAAGGAAAGGGCGGTAGAGTCCATAACTTCAAGACGTAAATTCAGGGCATCCATGTAGCTTATTCTTTCAAACTTCTTGGCGTCAGAATTTTTTCGGGGGTCAACATCATAAACGCCATCGACTTTATGTTTTGCCATGAGCAACACGTCTGCGCCTATCTCTATTGCCCTTAGCGCTGCTGCGGTATCTGTGGTCATATAGGGGTTTCCCGTGCCTCCAGCAAAAATAACAACCCGTCCTTTCTCTAGATGGCGGAGTGCACGGCGAGGAATATATGGTTCGGCAACAGCTTCAACAGTAAGAGCGCTTTGCGTTCTGGTAGTTATACCCAACTTCTCCAGAGCGTTCTGAAGTGCCAGTGCATTAATCAGTGTACCCAGCATCCCAGCATAATCTGCGGTGCTTCGATCCATGCCGGCAGCCTCCGCTGCTGCTCCTCTCCAGATGTTCCCTCCGCCGACCACGATTGCAACCTCAACCCCTTGGCTTAGCAACTGCTTTACCTGTTCAGCAACACCGCAAATAGTGGCTGGGTCGATGGTGACTCCACCCTCCCCCATCATAGCCTCGCCGCTTATCTTTAGGAGTATGCGTTTATGCTTAGGATTTGCCATCTAATCAATCCCTCCCCAACTCAAAACGGGCGAATCTTCTTACCTTGATGTTCTCGCCAACCCTGGCTACTGTCTCGGTAATGATGTCCTGGACAGTTCTCTCGGGATCCCTAATGAAGGGCTGGGAGAGGAGGCAAACCTCGTCGGGGTCAACGCCATCGGGGAGTTCTTTTTCACTAAAATCTTCTCTGCTCAAAAAGGCGGGGGCGGTGGCTGCCACCTGCATGGCCAGGTGGTGGGCTAATTCCCTGAACTCATTGGTACGCGCTACAAAATCGGTTTCACAATTTACCTCCACCAGAGCACCAATTCGCCCCCCGGTATGAATATAGGTCTCTATCAGTCCCTGTCTTGCCTCCCGATGCGCCTTTTTATCCGCCTTGGCCAGACCTTGCCGCTTAAGTATCTCTACGGCGCTATCGATATCGCCCTTCGCCTCTTCAAGGGCCCTCTTGCAGTTCATAATCCCAGCTCCGGTCTTCTCTCGTAGCTCTTTTATCGTCTGGGTACTCACTATATTACTCCTCAGCTCCGGGGGCAAAGCTCAGCGACTCTAAGATATCAGGCTCCTCAGCCCCCTCTGCCTCTATCTCTGCAATCTCCTCTGTCTCTGCCAGTTCACGAGATCTCTTGCCCTCCAGGGCGGCATCAGCTATCCTGCTGGTTATCAGCTTGATCGCTCTCACCGCGTCATCGTTTGCCGGGATAGGATAGTCAATCTCGTCGGGGTCGCAATTGGTATCCGCGATGGCTACGATGGGTACTCCAGTGCGCCTTGCCTCGGCAACAGCGATCTTGTCCTTGGTGGGGTCAACTATGAACAAAGCTCCGGGGAACCTAGTCATCTCCTTAAAGCCCCCCAGTTGCCGATTGAGACGGGTAATCTCATCGTCCAGCTTCAGCGCCTCCTTCTTGGTGAGGTAATTGAATTCCCCCCTCACTTTGCGATCCTCAAGGCGCACCAAATAGTCGATCCTTGCCTGGATGGTGGCGAAGTTGGTAAGCATCCCCCCTAACCAGCGCTGATTCACGTAAAACATGCCGCAGCGCCTGGCCTCTTCTTCCACAGTCTCTTTAGCCTGTTTTTTGGTGCCTACAAAGATTATTTCCTCACCCTTTGCGGCGACATCGCGAATAAAATCATAGGCCCTATTTAACATAACAGCTGTCTGCTGAAGGTCGATGATGTGGATCCCATTCTTCTCAGTGAAGATATATTTCTTCATTCGAGGATGCCAGCGCGCGGTCGGATGACCAAAATGGGCACCTGCCTCCAGTAGCGCTTTTATGGGAACTAGCTCTGTTTCGGTTCTTTCCTCTTCCATACTCCCCCTTACGCGATTTTGGTAAGAGTATAGCATAGTAAACGGGACGAGGCAATATAATTGAAAAATCCCCTACTCTATGCTACATTAGATATGGAGGGATCGCATAGTGGTCTAGTGCGGCCGCCTGCTAAGCGGTTACCCCGAGAAATTGGGGTCGTGGGTTCGAATCCCACTCCCTCCGCTGTGAAGATTCGGATGCCTCGTATACCCCTCAATTCAATCAGGGGTATATTTTTTCCAGCTAAGGGATTGCTTTGATGTCTTTTTATCATATCTGGACCATCGGTTGCCAAATGAACAAGGCCGACTCTGAGCGCATTGCCTGCTATCTGGAGCAGACAGGTTATCAGGCTAGTTCAAAGATAGAGGAGGCTGATATCATTGTGCTGAACAGCTGCGTTGTGCGCCAAAGCGCCGAAGACCGCGTTATCAACAAGCTAAGTGCTCTCAAATCGTTGAAAAGAAGGAGGAACCCCTTCCTTATCCTAACCGGTTGCATTGTGGATACGAAGGGTGATGACTTGAAATATCGCTTCCCTCACGTTGATCTCTTTATACGGCCACGGTTCTTTTCCAAGTTGGCCCAATCCCTGGCAGACAGTCATTTAGCCCCTGACGGACTGGACCCTGGCTCAGTTCCTCTCAAGCCGTCGCCCAGCACCTTTGTCCCCATCATTGAGGGCTGTGATAACTTCTGTTCCTACTGCATCGTGCCCTATCGAAGAGGAAGAGAGCGGAGCCATCCCGTGGAGGATATCGTCAGTGAAGTTAAACAGCTTGCCTCTCACGGTACCAAAGAGGTCATATTACTGGGTCAGAAAGTTAACTCCTATGGCCATGACCTACCGGAAAAGCCTGACCTAGCCATGCTCCTAGCCAAGCTAAACCGGATCGATGGTTTGGCTCGAATACGCTTCTTGACCTCTCATCCCAATGATATGAACGACAGACTTATTGAAGCGATGGCCCACCTTAAAAAGGTGTGCGAGCACTTGAGTTTACCCTTTCAGGCAGGGGATGATAAAATCTTGCGTACGATGAGGCGAGGCTATACAATAGAGCACTATCGTGCTCTCGTTGGCCGTATTCGCCGTGCCATTCCTCACATTGCTCTGAGCACGGATGTCATCGTGGGCTTCCCAGGAGAGAGCGAGGAGCAGTTTCACCGGACAATCGATTTACTTCATGAGATCAGGTTCGACACCGTCCATGTTGCCGCCTACTCATCGCGCCCGGGGACCATCGCCTCAAGAAAACTTGCTGACGACGTTCCACCTGAGGAGAAGGTGATACGGCGAGAGATGGTCGAAAATCTCCAGAAAGGTATCGCCGCCGAGCTCAATGCGCGTCTTCTGGGTAGCGCTGTAGAGGTTCTGGTGGAGGGTCAAAAAAATGGCAAATGGTGGGGGCGCACCAGAGATGACAAGCTTGTCTTCTTTGAGGATAGGGACGAGCGCGTGGGTCAACTGGTTAATATAAGGATTGAAAAGACAAGCCCCTGGTCATTACAGGGGAGTTTGACCTATGACTGGGGAAGAGGAATGCGCCCTGACATGACAGCGGCAATTACCTCATCACAACCGGGAAACGTCTCCGTTAAGGGAGCGGTTTAGGACTGAGAAGATGGAGAATCTTAGACAAAGGATCCTGGAACTGAAGAAATCGCTAAATGCGGTAATTGTGGTCCATAATTATCAGCGGCCCGAGGTGCAGGACATCGCCGACTTCACTGGCGATTCATTGGAGTTATCACGCAAATGCACCAAGGTCGATGCCGATGTCATCATCTTCTGCGGAGTCCGTTTCATGGCAGAGAGCGCCGCAATCCTCAATCCAGAACGTACCGTGCTCCTTTCAGAGGCAGACGCCGGCTGCCCTATGGCCGACATGACCGATGTAGACAGCGTCAGGGAGTGGAAGGAGAGGTACCCACAGGCTGTTGTAGTTTGCTATATAAACTCTTCCGCGGCGGTAAAGGCGGAGAGCGATATCTGCTGCACCTCAGCCAACGCAGTTAAGGTTGTGGAGTCCCTCCCCAACGATGAAATCCTGTTTATCCCTGACCAGCATCTGGGACACTATGTGTCGACAAAGACCGATAAGCGGATCATCCTGTATCCGGGTTTCTGCCCACCACATCAGCGGCTCAGTCCCAGGCATATCCATCTCGCCAAGGAGCTTCACCCCGATGCTTTAGTCGTGGTGCACCCCGAATGTACCGCTGACGTCATCGCCCAGGCTGACGCTGCGCTGAGCACCTCGCAGATACTCCGCTTTGCCAAGGAGAGCAATGCCAAGAGTTTCCTTATTGGCACCGAGGGAGGGATCCTTCATGGCCTGCGCCAGGAGAATCCAGGGAAGACCTTCCATCTGCTCACAGGAGGCTTGCTTTGTCATGATATGAAGAAGACAACTCTCGAGAGCGTTGTCAAGACGATGGAGGAGCGACGGAATATAGTGAAGGTGCCTGAAGAGGTAAGGGTCAAGGCAAAGCTTGCCCTTGACCGCATGCTGGCCGTTTCATGACGGGAGTTTTCAAATGAATGAGTATGACTATGTCGTGGTTGGCAGCGGCATCGCTGGGCTCTATGCCGCTCTTCTGGCCAAAGAGCAGGGGAGTGTGCTCATCCTGACCAAGGGCACTATCGATGAGTGTAATACAAAGCATGCTCAGGGTGGGATTGCCGCAGCGATTGGCCACGGGGATTCCGCCGAGCTTCACTATCGAGACACTATCGCCGCTGGCGATGGTCTGTGTGACCCTGAAGCGGTGCGCATCCTTGTCGAGGAAGCGCCTGACCGCATAAGCGACCTCATCAACTTTAGTGTGCCCTTCGACACTCTAGATGGCGAGATAGCCCTGGCCAGGGAGGCAGCTCATAGTGTTCCCCGGATATTACATGCGGGCGGCGATGCCACTGGCGAGCGCATTGAGGTTGCCTTAAGCAACATGGCGAGGCTGGCCAAGATCAGCATAATGGAGCACTTCCTTGCTACAGAGATAACCGTTGAAGACGGTACAGTAAGTGGAGTAAGAGCCCTTGATTGTCAGACCGGCAGCGTTGAGGAGTTCGGCTGCAAGTCCGCTATACTCGCCACCGGTGGCACAGGACGTCTTTTTAGATTCACCACAAACCCCGATGTTGCCACTGGCGATGGCATAGCGCTGGCCTACAATGCCGGGGCGGAGATTTCAGATATAGAGTTCTTTCAGTTCCATCCCACGGCGCTGCGCATCCCCGGTGTGCCTCCCCACCTCATCTCTGAGGCGGTAAGGGGCGAGGGGGGCATACTGCGCAATAAAGCGGGACGCCAGTTCATGTTTGACTACAGCCCTGACGGGGAGCTCGCGCCCCGGGATATCGTCGCTCGCGGCATCCTCTTTGAGATGAATAAAACGAATAGTAACCGCGTCTTCCTCGATGTTACCCATTTGCCACCCCGTAATGTCTCTGCTCGGTTCCCCAATATCTATCACTTCTGTCTTGAACATGGCCTGGACATCACCAAGTCCCCTATTCCAGTGGCACCCGCCGCTCACTATATGATGGGTGGTGTAAAAACCAACATATGGGGCGAGACCAATAT
This sequence comes from uncultured Dehalococcoidales bacterium, assembly GCA_964648675.1. Lineage (GTDB taxonomy): Bacteria > Chloroflexota > Dehalococcoidia > E44-bin15 > E44-bin15 > DAOUVR01. Next base: position 3,463 of record CAZYLE010000016.1, on the reverse strand, counting down.
CGCCGGATTGTTCGCTGCTGGAGAGACGGCTTGCACCGGGGTTCATGGCGCCAATAGGCTGGCCTCGAATTCGTTATTGGAGGTGCTGATTTTTGCTAAAAGGATTGTGCAAAGGTCAAAGGAGGAAGGCTGGCGCCATGACACAACCAAAGCAGAGCACTATTCCCTGAGTAAAAGAGAAGCATCAAGTGCCGTCCCTCCCCTCAGCCTAGCGGCGCTCCAATCGCTGATGTGGGACAAGGTGGGTATAGTACGCTGCGGTGAGGGATTGGAGGAGGTAGCATCAATCCTCGCCTCATGGCAAAAGACTATGGAGATGCGCTGTGATCGTCCTTCCCATGAGCTGAGCAGCCTGATTTTGGCAGGCCGCCTCATGGCTGAAGCGGCGCTTGCCAGGGAGGAGAGCCGCGGTGCCCACTTTCGCACCGATTTCCCTGAGTCTTCAGCCGACTGGCTACGGCATATTGTGTTCAGGAAATCAGATTAAAGCTTAGAAGGCTTCAATCATATAGTTAAATATTGACCAGGCAGGTAGACTGATATGGAAAGGAGGAAAATGACAAAGGTAGTGGCGATTAACGCCAGTCCGAAGATGACCAAGGGCAATACACAATTCATCCTGGAGCCATTTCTTGAGGGTATGAAGGAAACGGGAGCCGAGGTGGAAGTCTTCTACACTAAGAAGCTCAAGATTAAACCCTGCCAGGGCGCCTTCGTTTGCTGGATCAAAACACCAGGTGAGTGCTGGCAGAAGGATGATATGCAATGGCTCCTTCCCAAGATGGGTGAGGCAGACATCCTCGTTCTCGCCACTGCGGTCTACGTGGACGGGGTATCCGGGCCATTAAAGATGCTTATGGACCGCACGCTACCCTTGGTACATGGGCCCTTCGAGTTGCGTGATGGTCACTGTCGCCACCCGCTGCGCGAGGAATACAAGGCAGGCAAGCTTGTGCTGGTCTCTAACAGCGGATTTTGGGAGATGGATAACTTCGACCCGTTGATTGTGCATATGAAGGCAGCCTGTAAGAATTTATCCCGCGAATACGCTGGGGCATTGCTGCGACCTCACGGAGGGGGATTGACGGCGTTCAAGGAACTGGGTGCGCCGATTGACGATATCTTTGAGGCGGCGCAAGAAGCCGGTCGCCAACTGGTGCGGGACGGAAAGATGAAATCTGAAACCCTGGCGACTATAAGCCGCGAAATTCTGCCTTTTCAGGTATACTTCGACGCTGCGGTCAAAGGTTTGGCGCCGGTTCAAGAGGCCGTCGAAGCATAGAACAGGGTTCGCAATGAAAGCAGTGATGCCAGCTTAACCTATTCATGTACTTGTACCTCGCCTAAACGCTTTGAGAGTTAATATTATGGACGAAAAATTAGATGTCTCGTGGGCACAGGTTCAAAAGCTGATCGACAGCGCTCTTGCCGAGGACATGGTCTTTGACGATGTTACCACTAAGGCGCTCATCCCCGAGGGACTTGAGGGCAAGGCATTAATCAGGGTCAAGGACAACGGAGTGCTGGCAGGAGGCAAGGTAGCTGAGACAGTGTTTTTGCACGTCGACCCTACGTTGCAGGTTGAGGTGCTTATTCAAGACGGCGCTATAGTTCAAAAAGGGGATGTGGCAGCTATCATCGAAGGGAAGATGTCAAGCATCCTGCGGGCGGAGCGGACGGCGCTCAACTTCCTTTGTCATTTGAGTGGCATCGCTTCGGAGACGGCGCGCTATGTCGAGGCGATAAAAGGACTGAAGGCTCACATCAGCGACACTCGAAAAACCGCTCCGGGCATAAGGCTACTGGAGAAGTATGCCGTTCACGTCGGTGGGGGTAAAAGCTACCGCCTGCATTTGGGGGATGGCATACTTATCAAGGATAATCACCTGGCAGCGCTCCGCTCCCTTGGAATAGGGCTCAAACAGGCGATTGGGATGGCGCGGCAGAGTTCCCACCTGTCGGTCGAAGTTGAAGTGCAGAGCGTTGACGACGCGCGTGAGGCGCTCGATGCCGGCGCCGACATTATCATGCTTGATCACATGTCTAGCGAGGACATGCGCCAGGTGGTTAAGATCGCTGCAGGGCGCGCCTTAATCGAGGCCTCCGGTTGCATCAACCTGGATAGTGTTCGTTCAGTGGCTGAGACCGGCGTCGACATCATCTCCGTGGGTGCCATAACCCATTCGGCGAAAGCTCTCGACATCAGTCTAGATGTTGGGCCAGTTTCTCCCTAGACTTCCTGTCTCATATCGTGGCTTTCCGATCATTCACACAGGCGAAGAGGCGCCCGAGCACAATAATCACACCTTGGGGTACTTGTCTCTACTATCGAGCATGATGGTAACTGGCCCGTCGTTGTGGATCTCCACCAGCATATACTGTTGGAAGCGACCGCCCTCCACTTTTAGGCCGCTTGACCGAAGGAGGGATAAGAACTGCTCATAGAGGGCCTCAGCCTCGGCAGGCGGAGCCGCTTCGGTGAAGCTGGGGCGCCTTCCTTTTTTGGTGTCGGCCAGCAAGGTGAACTGACTCACCACCAGAAGCTCGCCAAGGGTATCAAGAACAGAAAGGTTGAACCTGCCTTCGCTATCGGGGAAAATGCGCAGATTTACCGTTTTCTCCGCCAGATAATGGGCATCCCTATCCGTGTCCTCACCAGATACACCCAAAAACACCACCAATCCATGACCAATTCGCCCCACAACCTCATTGTCGATGCTTACCCAAGCTTTGCTCACCCTTTGCAGCAGTGCCTTCATTAGCTTCCGCTCCACTCTTTGTCACATGGTCACACTAGGATACCCCGAATTCCCGGGAAAATAATGACGCAGTGGGCTTTTAAATCTCGCTCTTAGGCAAATGCGCACCAGTTTGTGATAATATCTTATCTTTATTGGAAGCTGAAGTGGCGTGAGATGTATTTGTATAGACAAGTAGAGGCTACTTCTTCTCCGCACCCTTTGAAGCTGTTTCTTCGTCCTTACTCTTAACAGTCGGCTTATGTTCATCGGGCGCCTTCTCTTTTTTCTGTGAAGCAGAGCCTCGATACCCTCTCCCATGGTCTGTTGAGTAGAAGCCGCTTCCTTTAAAAAGGATGGGCACCGAATTGATAACTCGGCGTGCCTTTCCCTGGCACCGCGGGCAGATACTTACTGGTTCATCATCAAATCCCTGTCTCCTATCAAAGCGGAAATGGCAAACCCCACATTCGTACTCGTAGATAGGCATTCATACCTCCGCACTCATTATTCTATCGCTTATGTCGATTCATGGCAAGTTTTATACTCGTAGGATAGATTGTTCACCAACGTGTTTAAAAACTTACATAAACAAGGAGACCTACCCCAATTATATCGGGGTGCTCTAGGCGTGGTTGGAGCAGATAATCCAACCTGGGGTAAAAAAGTTTGTTGTTGTCCAGTGAAAATGTCACCTTAATTGTTCAGTGAATTTGTCACCCCCT
>CAZYLE010000015.1:6804-17279 GCA_964648675.1 uncultured Dehalococcoidales bacterium | reverse complement strand
CGTAGAGTATGGTCTCGTATGGCATATAATTCCTCCTGAGTGTATTCTCTTGGACATGACCCAAGGAGTGGCGTTACTGCAGGTTCAATTGGTCTATCCCTGGCTTGTCAGATACTAGCGTCATGTAGAGTAGCTGTCAACATGTGAGGGCATGCCGGTGAAATAGGGTTGGCTTCGAGTGGAGTGTGGCATATCGCTAAGGGGAATTCGTGGTATTGATTTGAGGCTTCTTAAATGCTATTATTTATACAATGTAGAAGGGGCGGTGCCTGCATCGGATAAGGGGCCCGCCCCTTGTTTGGAAAATTTGTATCGCCTCATATGCGATATGTACTATGAATGCTGTTAAGCAGCTGAAGACAAGAACAAAGAAAATATTCTACGGGTGGTGGGTCGTCGCAGCGGGCAGCTCCCTCTATTTCCTCGGCATCGGTTCAGTCTTCTACGGTTTCAATACTTTCTTCACCCCCATGGTCAGCGAGTTTGGCTGGTCGAGGACGGTTACCTCTGGCGCCTATTCGCTTTCTCGACTTGAGGGAGGCATTGAGGGACCTGTCATCGGGCCATTGATCGACAAGTTTGGCGCCAGGAAGATTGTATTCGTTGGCGTAATCCTTGCCGGCATTGGATACATGTGTCTGCCAGCAATCAGCAACCCCTTGAGCTTATACCTGATTTTTGGACTACTGATATCTATGGGCTATAACACCGGATTCTTCCATGCTACCACCACAGCGGCAGCTAATTGGTTCATCAGAAAGAGGAGCCGCGCGCTTTCATTCATCACGGCGGGTGGGGGCTTGGGTGGCTTTGTTCTGGTGAACCTGCTTGCTCTGTTGATTACCCAGTTTGGCTGGCGCATGGCCGGCGTGGTCATGGGAGCGCTGCTGTTGATATGTGGCCTTCCATTGGCATACGTGATAAGGAGCAGGCCTGAAGATAAGGGAATGATGCCCGACGGCGCATCAATTCCCCCAGTGGGACAGGCAATCCCCGAGGTAGCGACAGCTAAAGTGGATGGCAAGGCAGCGCCCACTATGCCGGAAGACGAGGTCAATCTCACTGTTAGGCAGGCCCTGAAAAGCACTGCATTCTGGACCTATATCCCGGCCATGATGCTACGAGCCTGCATCCTCAGTTCGTTGGTGGTGCATCAGATACCGTATCTGGTTGACGTTGGGATTTCCTACATCGCTGCTTCCGCCGTTCTCGGCACCATGATACTCATAAGCATTCCGGGAAGGCTCATATTTGGCTGGCTCGGCGATATGCTTGACAAGAGACTACTTCTGCTCGGATCGTCATTGCTTCAAGCGGCAGGAATATGGGTCCTTATCAACGTCAATAGTCTGTGGATGGCGTATGTATTCGTCGCCATCTACGGCGTGGGCTACGGCGGGGCCATCCCGCTAACAGTGGCGCTGCGAGGGCAGCTTTTCGGGCGAAAGATATTCGCCACAATGGGAGGCGTGACTTCGGCGATGACCGCGATCGCCACCGTGGCAGCGCCGGTGTTCGCTGGATATATATACGATGCTACCGGCAGCTACAGCATAGCCTTCTATACCTTCTTAGGGCTTATTTGCCTGTCGGGATTGGCTTTCCTCTTTGTCAGGTATCCGAAGCGGGCATCGAGCATTGCTAATTCATCCGGGGGTAGTTGACCATTATGAATTGGCATACAATAAAGCGTATTACCTCAAGGCCAAAGAACGTCTTCTATGGCTGGTGGGTCGTTGCCGCTGGCACTTTCCTCTACTTCCTCGGCATTGGCTCGGTCTTCTATGGGTTTAGCGCTTTCTTCAATCCGATGGTCGCTGAGTTCGGCTGGTCGAGGGCAGTCACTTCTGGTGCCTATTCACTGTCTAGGCTGGAGGGTGGCATTGAGGGTCCTGTTATTGGATGGCTCATCGACAAATTCGGCGCCAGAAAGCTGATATTTATCGGCGTAGCCCTTACCGGCGTTGGATTCATGGCTCTAACTCAGGTGAGTAGCGCGCTGAGCTTGTACCTTATTTTCGGGCTCCTTGTCACCATGGGTTACGAAACTGGTTTCTTCCATGCCACCACTAACGCTACCGCGAACAGGTTCATCAAGAAGAGAAGCCGGGCTCTTTCGTTTATCACCGCCGGTGGGGGTTTTGGGGGGTTTGTCATAGTGCCTTTTTTGGCTTTGATGATCACTAACTTCGGCTGGCGTACGGCGGCAATAGTCATAGGAGCTGTGGTGTTGGTGTTGGGCCTTCCAACAGCGTACATCGTCAGGAGCAAGCCGGAGGATAAGGGCTTGCTTCCCGACGGAGAGATGGTTGAACCAATATCGCAGGCTGCCCCTGAGGCAGCACCCGTTGACCTGGAGGGGCTGGCTCTGCCCGAAACTGTGACAGGGGAGATAGACTTTACCGTCAGGGAGGCGATGAAGACAGGAACGTTCTGGACTTTCGTCATCGCCATGATGCTCCGTGCATGCATTCTGAGCGCGATTGTGGTGCACCAGATACCCCATCTGGTTGATGTAGGGATATCGTACGAGGCTGCTGCGGCTTGTCTTGGCACAATGATCCTGTTAAGCGTACCAGGAAGACTTCTCTTCGGCTGGCTGGGCGACAGATTCGACAACCGATATCTTTTGCTTGTCACGTCTGTAATTCAGGCGCTGGGGATATTAATCTTCATTAACATAACCACACTCTGGATGGCGTACGTCTTTGCCATAATCTACGCCTTGGGTTACGGAGGGGCGATTCCGCTGACCCTGGCATTCCGCGGTCGGCTTTTCGGTCGGAAGGCATTCGCCACAATCGGGGGCATAACATCAGCACTGACCTCGATTGCTGCTGTGGCGGCGCCTGTCTTTGCTGGGTATGTATTCGATGTTTCGGGGAGCTATCAGGTGGCCTTCTATACGTTCCTGGGGATGGTTTCTCTGTCTGGATTCATATTCCTCTTGATAAGATATCCAAAGCCGCCAGCCAGGCTTACTGGTGTGCCTATGGGCAGCCGACCATAGAGTGATTCTCGTCCTAAGCGCCTCTTCTCAGGGTAATAGCCGCCAGGGCTGAAGTAACAACGGCAAAGCCAACCAACACCGCCAGTTCAACAGCTACATCAATCAGGTTCTTGCCACTAAGCATGATGTCCCTAAGCCCGTCCACAGCATAGGTCAAAGGTAGTATTGAGGATAGCCACTGCAGGTAGTCTGGCATTTGCTCTACAGGCCATATGACCCCGCAGAGGAATACCTGAGGGATTATGATTAGGGGAATAAACTGAACCATCTGGAACTCGTTGCGGGCAAATGTCGAGGTGAAGATACCTAGATTTACCGCAACGATTATTACCACGATTTGGAATACAAATATCTGCCATAGATCGCCGAAGTATTTGACATCAAGTACATAAATGGTGAATAGAACAATAATCAGCGTCTGAGTTAAAGCAAATACAAAAAAGCCAAATAGATAGCCGAGAACCATATCCAAGCGTGATACCGGCGACGCCATGAGGCGCTCCATAGTGCCCTGGGAGCGTTCTCTAAGGAAGCTGATCCCGGTGAGTAAGAAACTGAAGAATAGTGCCAAGGTTGCCAGCATGGCTGGGGCAATGTAATCCAAGATGTCTTCTTCGGGGAAACTTAGACCGATCAGTGTCATTACCACTAATGGCACAATCACGATCAGAGCCATTGTTCTGGGGTCCCGTATTAATTGGCGTATAACTCTGGTAGCAATGGTGAAGGCTTTACTTGACATGATTCCTCGCGAGCTTATGGCGGGTAAAATAGAGAAAGGCGTCTTCCAGCGTGGCTTCAGGGTCTCCAGTAGCTTGCCTTAGCTGGTTGGGAGTGCCCTGAGCAATGACCTTACCACGGCGCATTAAGGCAAGACGGTCACAGTGAGCGGCATCATCCATGGTATGGCTCGAGATGATAAGCGTGACACCCCGTTTGGTCAGGGCAGTGAAGTAATTCCAGAAGGTAACCCTCAGTCCAGGATCAAGGCCAACAGTGGGTTCATCAAGAAATAGTACACGTGGATAATGAACAATAGCACAAGCCAGACTAGCCCGCTGTTTCATGCCACCACTCAGCTTTAGAACCGAATCTTTACGGCGCTGCCACAGGCCAACCAACTTGATTACCTCTTCAACACGTTTGTGCCGCCTGGCTTTATCTTTTAGTCCATAGATCTGGGCAAAGAAGTCTACATTCTGTGATACCGTCAGTTCAGAATAAAGCGAATGGAGTTGCGGCATATAGCCGATGCGATGGGACACCCTTCTAGAAGGCGGCCATCCCAGTATTCGTACGGTGCCCGATTGTGGTCTTGATAAACCAACCAGTAGTCTGATAAGCGTGGTCTTCCCAGCACCATTGGGGCCGAGCAGCCCGAAGGTTATTCCTCTAGGCACCTGCAATGATAACCTGTCAACTGCTTTAATATTCTTGTAGCTGAAGGACACCTTATCTACGACAATAGCTAAACCATCAGCCCTCTTTTTCACCGTGGTGATGCCCCCTATAATTGATCCTCGGGTTTCCAGCGGACAACATTTTAATGATCCTCTAACTCAATCATAACACAGTGTATGCCATGTATCCCAGTAGTACTCAGAACCGCCGACCTGTAGGGACGTTCAATTGAACGTCTCTACGCAACGACACAGGGTAGTCTGGAGCATCTGCTCCAACCCACCCCGACCCTGCCACCGTCGAGATTCTTCTCCTTCACTGCGTTCAGGCTCAGAATGACATCTTGTCATCTATGCTAGGCTTGTCTCAAACGGAGTTACCCGTTATGGTAAGGATGTTAAATTGAACATTCCTAGTGTGGGCAGGTCAAAGCAAAACGAGCGCGGCGAAGCAAGTATTACAGGAAGAGGTGAAGTATCGCCAATTATGTGAACGCGCAGGAAGTATTGACAAACAATAAGGGTAAGCTCATAATATTTTTTTCCAATGACCTCCAGCGAGTATTGATTACCCAACAAAGGCAAAATATGGTCGACAAGTCCCAAAATTGGGAACAGATGATGAACCGTAAAAGGTCAGGGAAGCGGAAACATACTTAATACAATAGCCCAAAGGAGGTGAGCTATGACATTGGAGAGGTGGAGACCGTCGTGGGGACTGATTCCATGGAGACCACTTAGGGAGATGGAGGAGATGGAGCGGCGTTTCGAGGACATCTTTGGCCGGTCGTTAATCCCTGAAATGTGGAGGCGGCTGCAAACAGAGGGGAGGGCCTGGACACCGGCTATAGAGGTATTTGAAAAAGAGGATAAGTATGTGGTGAAAGCTGAACTCCCCGGAACTAAGCAAGAGGATCTAGATATCTCAGTTACTGGTGACACGTTGACAATTAGGGGAGAGAAGAAGGCTGAGACAGAGGTCAAAGACGAAAACTACATCTGCCGCGAGAGTTCATATGGCAGCTTCCACCGTTCCATAGGTCTCCCGTCTAATATAGATTCCCAAAAGATCGAGGCCAGTTTTGAGGACGGAGTGCTTGAAATTAGCCTACCGAAAGCCGTCGAGGTGAAAGCGAAGAAGGTTTCAGTCTCAGCCAAGAAGAAAGAGACAGCCGGTGGTAAGAAGGCTACCACTGTACGTAAGACCACCAGTAGCAAGAAAACGGAGAAAGCCAGCAAGTAGCCTATTGATTCTTAATGCCTCCGCTTCCCGGCCTTCTCACTATGATGGCTTACCATAGATAGAGCAAGGGCGTAGCTAGATTAGAACGAACTGGAGATGATCGGTCAATATAGGGTGCTCTACGCATAGTCGGTGGTCATTCGTGCTGCAAAGTCAAAAACAGAGTATAACATATTACATATTGACAAAACGAAAAGTGTCTTACATAATTAGTAATAGTAGTTGTTATGATATAAACAAAATTCTTGCACCTATTAGTGCTCTAAAATATACTCCCTCAGAGTAATCTTAACCGGAGGCGATAAATGAATCTTAAGTCTTTGCATAAGTTGTCTTATGGCTTGTATGTAGTCAGCTCAAGGCAGGGAGATAGAATCAATGGGCAAATAGCCAATACTGTTTTCCAAATTACATCTGAGCCGCCGACTATTGCCGTAAGTATTAACAAAGGGAATCTAACCCACGAGTTTATCAAGGAAAGCACGGTGCTAACGGCGTCTGTCCTTTCCCAAGATACACCCCTCTCCTTTGTCGGTCACTTTGGCTTCAAGTCAGGCCGAGACATAGACAAATTTGCCAATGTCAACTACATAATGGGTAAAACACAGGCACCGGTGGTAACTGACTATACGCTGGCCTACTTAGAGGCACGGGTTGTCCACGAGCTAGACATGGGGACACATACCGTTTTTGCTGCGGAGCTTGTGGATGCAGATATCATCAAAGAAGGCGAGCCGATGACATATGCCTACTACCATCAGGTGAAACGGGGCAGTACTCCTAAGACGGCGCCGGCCTATATTGAGGAAAGAAAGGAGTTAGAACCCAAGATGGCGAAGTACCGATGTAGTGTTTGCGGCTACATTTATGACCCGGAGTTAGGAGACCCGGACGGGGGCATAAAGCCGGGCACACCTTTTGAAGAAATATCCGATGATTGGGTATGCCCTGTTTGTGGAGCAGCTAAGACTGATTTTGAAAGGATAGATTAGGATGAAACCGAGAGAGATAAGACCTGGAATCTATTGGGTGGGAGCTATTGACTGGGACCGGCGGCTATTTGACTCACTTATACCACTTCCCGATGGAACGAGTTATAACTCATATTTAGTCAAAGGCAGCCAGAAGACGGCTCTTGTTGACACGGTAGACGCCAGTATGCAGGATACCCTGATGAACAATCTGAACCAGCTTGGCATTGGAAATATCGATTACCTTACTGCCAATCACGCTGAGCAGGACCATTCGGGCGCTATACCCCAGGTGTTGGAGAAATACCCAGATGCGAAAGTAGTATGCACGTCAAAATGCAAGGATATACTTGCTGATCTACTTATGCTTCCAGAAGCAAAGTTCCTAACGGTCAATGATAAAGACACCATCTCGCTGGGAGATAGAACCCTGGAATTTATCCATGCCCCCTGGGTTCATTGGCCAGAGACAATGCTTACCTACTTGCGAGAAGACAAAATACTCTTCACCTGTGATTTCCTCGGCTCCCATTTAGCTACAACTGATTTATACGTCACTGATGAAGGGCAAGTATATGAGGCAGCTAAAAGGTATTATGGGGAAATCATGATGCCCTTCAGAACAAATATCCAGAAGAACTTGGAAAGAATAAAAGAATACGCAATAGATATCATCGCTCCTAGCCACGGTCCTATGTACGACAGGCCAGAATTCATCACCAAAGCATATCATAACTGGGCCTTCGGCGAGCCGAGAAACATCGTCGTATTGCCCTATGTTTCGATGCACGACAGCACCCGTAGAATGGTTAAGTACCTGGTGGAAGCCTTGGTCCAAAGGGGCGTCACGGTGAGACAATTCGATCTCACAGTGACTGACATTGGAAAACTGGCCATGGCATTGGTGGATGCGGCGACAGTTGTTCTGGGTACGCCTACTGTTCTAGCCGGTGCGCACCCGAATGTTGCTTATGCTGCATTTCTGGCCAATGCTCTAAGGCCTAATCTGAAATTCGCCTCTATCATTGGCTCCTATGGATGGGGAGGAAAGGCTGTTGAACAACTGCTTGGAATGATTCCCAACTTGAAGGTAGAGCTATTGGAGCCGGTGATTATTAAAGGGTTACCAAAGGAAGCTGATTTTAAGGCCCTGGACAGTCTAGCTGATACTATTGCCCAAAAGCACAAAGAGCACAACTTCGCTTAGCGGTAGTCTTGACCGAAGCATGGAAGTGGTATTGGAATCGAGCGTGAAATAATCGGCAACGGGAGATTCAACAAACCTATAAAATTAAGCAGGGAGGGAAAATGAAGTTCGGAGAAATCGTAAAAAGCCCTGAGGCTGAAGGGAAGGAAAAGCACGTTCCGGTGATTGAGGTGGGCAAGGGTAAAGGGGAAAGCGGAGCCGATATTGTGCACGTCATAGTCGGCAAGGAGGTTCCTCACCCCAACACCACTGAGCATCATATCGCTTGGATAGAGGTCTTCGGCGTTAAAAAAGATGGCCAGGTTATCGACATTGGTCGGTCTGCTTTTGCGCCAGGCTATACCAATCCCAACGTAAGATTTCAGGCACCAGTGGCAGAATTCAAATCGTTTTGTGCACTCGCCTACTGTAACATACACGGGGTGTGGGAGAACTGCCTGGAGATTTAAAAGAAGTGTGAACAGGCACAGGAAATGTTCAAAAATGATGGCAATAAAAAGCTAGGTGGGAAATAGCTAAAATATAGGGGGAGTAATGGATAAAGCAGAAATTATTGTCTTACTGAACCAGGACCTTGAAGGGGAGCATGGTGCCATAATCCAATATCTGACCCATGCCTATGCTATGGGAGAGGGCGAGATGGCATGTGAGATAGAGGCCATCGCCAGAGAGGAAATGCGCCACTTGGACTGGTTGGCTGAGGCGATAGTCGGACTGGGTGGTATCCCCAGTTTGGAACGGGGCAAAATGCGAATGGAAGGCAAGTCAGTGGCTGACTGGATGAAAAATGGCGTGCTGCTGGAAGAAGATGCTATGAATCCGTATAAGGAGCACATCAAGCTGATTGACGATCCTAAAATTAAACGGCTATTGAAGCGTATCTTGTCTGACGAAGAAGCACACCACAGTAAGTTCAAGCACTTCGTGGAAAAGGCAAAGAAGGAAGGGGCCACGGATGTAAGGGGCGATCGTCAGGACAGAGTGGCCCAGATACTCAACTGGGGTGTTGAGCATGAGTATACTGTGATCCTGCAGTACCTGTTCCATTCTTACGTGTCATCTAGCAAGGAAGTCAAGCGACAGATGGAAGACCAGGCCATAAACGAGATGCAGCATTTGGGCTGGCTGGCGGAGGAGCTGGTTGATGGCGGGGGCAATCCGAGGATAGAGCATATCGAAGTTGACCAGTCTACGAGAACGGCCGACATGCTTCGTGCCGATATAAAGATCGAACAAGAGGTAGCTGCTGAGTACGATCGCGCTGCTAAGGAGATCGAGGAAACCGATTTAAAAAATCTTTTGGTCCGGATTAGAGACCACGAAGTATACCATGCCGATGTATTCAGAGACTTGCTAAGGGAGGAAGAAGGGCAAGGATAAGCAAGCTTTGCTGCACCATGTGGTACCGAAGATGGAGGCAAAGACTGTTGCATACTTGTGGCGGTGATCTGAGTTTGTAGATATGGCGATTGAGGTTGAGTTTCTGCAGTCTATCCCATACTTCTCTGGGGTTAGCCTTGGTGAGCTTGATTCGATCAGGGAATTCATCTTTGAGAAGACGGCTGAGAGAGGAGCGATGATCCTGGTTGAAGGACAGCCCGCCGAGGTGTTGTACTTTGTTGTTTCCGGCGTGGTAAAGGTGTTCAAGACATCGGCTGATGGAAAAGAGCAGATCCTCAGCCTCATACGTCCCGGTGAATCCTTTAACGATGTCGCCGTCTTTGACGGCGGACCAAACTCGGCCAGCGCTCAGGCCATGGGGCCAGTGAGCCTCTACGGGATAAGAAAAAGCGATGTAGAGATTATCTTGCGCAATCACTCACAGGTAGCCCTGAACGTCAATACAGTCCTGGCCAGCCAGGTGCGTCAACTTGGGTCACTGGTCGAGGACTTATCCTTCAGACACGTTACTGGCAGGGTTGCCAAGATACTCCTGGAGAACGCTGGTGATGGAACAGGTCCCCGGCCGCGGCTTACACAGCAAGAGATGGCCGCTATGGCGGGCACTGTACGTGAGGTTGTGGGCCGGGCACTCAAGGCCTTGGCGGATGAAGGAGCGATCAAGATGGACCGCCACCGCATCGTAATCACCAATAAGGAAGCGCTCGAAGAAATGGTGGGGACGTATTATTGAGACAAAGGTCACAGTCAACTAGTCGTTTATGGTGATAATATCATTACGAATGGGGATTAATAGCAAATGATTGAGATGCCTGCCGTAGATTTGGAAAAGTGTAACGGATGCGGTTTGTGCGTTAGTGTGTGCCACTGTAACGCTTTAACCATTGTTAGTGGCATTGTAACTATCACCGAAACGGAGGAATGTGGTTGGTGCGCGATGTGCGAGGCTGTTTGTCCCACTGGTGCCATATATTGCCCCTTTGAGATAGTCATCGAGGTGCCGTAGCAGTATCTACGTCTTCATTTCCTCGCCATTTATCGGTTGGCTTAATGTCAATTTGATACCCCCAGTGTTTTCACGTCATCACATGCCCACAGTCAGCTAACTCTATGTCTTCCTCTCTGTAATTCCTCTTTTATAGACCAAGTCAATATTGTACTTACCACCGCCCCTCAGTCTTTGTGCCTCCGATGAGACAAAAGTCGCATACGGGGGCTATTGCTTGCCATAGAATGTTTCTAG
>CAZYLE010000015.1:0-6794 GCA_964648675.1 uncultured Dehalococcoidales bacterium | reverse complement strand
TAAGCCAGCTTTGTCTAATTCGGTGAAAAAGGTGTCAATCAGGCAGCTACCAGAATTTGGTGATGAATTATAAGTAGACTGCTTGTATTTGGATATGGAATCAAAGTTGAGCATTTCGATAGGCAGGGGGTGCGCGATGGGAAACAAAATCAAGAATGCGCCCAGAGAAAAGAGCGCTAGAAAAGACAGGTGCCAACACTACTGGATAATCGAGACACCATCGGGGCCGGTAAGTAAAGGCGTATGCAAGTACTGCGGCGCGGTGAAGGAATTCCAAAACTTCTGGCAGGGTTCATCGTGGGAACGGGAGACGTCTAAAGTTCTTGAACTTCCCGTGATGACGAATATTAGTTCTGACCAGTTTGACGATTGTTGAGGTGAGACGAGAATAGACCGGGATGGAGGCATGTACATGCCAAACAGAGGATGGAGAACCGAAGATGAACTCTTTGGCTCTGAAGAACGTAATAAAAAAGGAGGAATAGGAAATGGCTAAGGTATTAGGAATAGACCTGGGAACCACCAACTCATGTATGGCAGTGATGGAGGCCGGTGAGCCGGTGGTTATCGAAAATAGTGAGGGCGGTCGGGTCACGCCTTCGGTAGCTGCAGTAAACATTAAAACCAACGAGCGATATATGGGGCAGGCTGCCAAACGCCAGGCGGTGACGAATCCAGAGAACACCATTTTCTCCATAAAACGTCTCATCGGCCGTAAATATGATGACGCTGAGGTGAAGCGAGACATCGAGGTCATGCCATTCAAGATCGTAAGTGCCGCTAACGGTGACGCACATGTGGTGATGGGTGGTCGCACGTACTCACCGGCAGAGGTCTCGGCGATGACGCTGCAAAAGCTGAAGCAGGACGCTGAGGCAAAGCTGGGGGAGAAGATTACCCAGGCGGTTATCACCGTGCCTGCCTACTTCAATGATAGCCAGCGTCAAGCGACTAAGGACGCTGGCAAGATAGCGGGGTTAGAGGTGTTGAGGATAATAAACGAGCCCACCGCCGCATCTTTAGCCTATGGTATGGACAAGAAGGGGGACAGGACTATCGCCATTTTTGACCTTGGTGGGGGCACATTCGACGTCTCTATATTGCAGATAGGCGAAGGCGTCTTCGAGGTTAAGTCCACCAACGGCGATACCCATCTTGGTGGCGATGACTTTGACCAAAAGCTAATTGACTGGATTGTAGCTGAGTTCAAGCGGGAGCAGGGCATTGACCTGAAGCAAGACGTTATGGCGCTGCAACGGCTAAAGGAAGCGGCGGAGAAGGCCAAGTGCGAGCTTTCCACCGTGATGCAGACGGAGATTAATCTGCCGTTCATTACTGCTGATGCAAACGGACCCAAGCACCTGACAATGACCCTCACCCGGGCCAAACTGGAGCAACTGGTGGCTGACTTGATCGAGCGCACTGTAAAGCCGGTACAACAGGCTTTGGCAGATGCTCGATTGAAGACTGGTGACATCGAAGAGGTGATACTGGTTGGCGGCCAGACCAGGATGCCAGCGGTAGTCGATAAAGTGAGACAGCTCTTTGGCAAGGAACCCAACAAGGGGGTTAATCCCGATGAGGTAGTGGCCGTTGGAGCTGCTATACAGGCAGGCGTTCTCAAAGGCGAGATAAAGGATGTCCTGCTTCTGGACGTGACACCATTGACCCTGGGTATTGAGACCTTGGGAAGTGTGATGACAGCACTTATCCCGAGAAACACTACTATCCCCACTCAGAAGAGTCAGCTCTTTACCACTGCGGCGGACGGTCAGCCGAGCGTAGATGTCCATGTGCTCCAGGGAGAAAGGTCGATGGCGGCTGAAAACAAGACCATCGGGCGCTTCATGCTCGATGGCATCCTGCCTGCACCCAGGGCAGTACCTCAGATTGAGGTTACTTTTGACATAGATGCCAATGGCATCCTCAATGTCTCAGCCCTCGATAAGGGCACTGGCAAGGAGCAGAAGATAACCATCACCGCCAGTTCGGGCCTATCAAAAGATGAGGTCAACCGGATGGTTCATGAGGCAGAACTGCATGCTGAGGAAGACCGGCGCCGGCATGAAGAAGTGGAGACCAGAAACCATGCGGATAATATGGCCTATACCACGGAGAAGACTTTACGCGAGGTGGGAGAGAGGTTGTCGCCTGAACTAAGAAGTGAGGCCGAAGGCAAGGTGGCAGCGCTTCGCTCAGCTCTACTGAGCGCTGACATTCATCAGGTGAAGAGGTCTATGGATGAACTCGAGGCAGTATTGCAACGTATTGGGCAGGAGGTATACAGCCACGCTGGGGCTGGGGCCCACTATGGCGGAGAGCACCAAGGTGACGGATACCAGGGTAACGACGACGGAGGCACTGTGGAAGGCGAATTTCGTGAAGTGTAACCCGGTACCGGGCGTTTATGGATAGGGGCGGGGGCAACACCCCCGCCCCTCTTGAAAAGAAGAGGGACATAACATGAATGTTGCTGTTTATACCACACCTACATGCCCTTACTGTCATCATGTGAAGCACTTCCTTGACAAGCGAGGGGTTAAATATACTGAGCATGATGTATCTGTTGATAAGGCTGCCGCCGATGAGATGATGCGAAAGTCTGGACAAATGGGGGTGCCTGTAGTTATCGTCGGTGACCAGGTAATTGTTGGCTTCGACCGTAAGCGATTAGAGTATGTCTTGGCTGATGCAAACAATGGACGGAGGCCTCGTTTCGGATTGCAGGTAGCCGATGCCAGTAAACTAGCTTCTAAGTTCGGTCTTGTTCCTGTGTTTGGGGCATTTGTGGGTAAGATTGCACCCTCGTCTCTGGGCGAGAAAGCTGGTCTGAGAAAGGGTGATGTCATCACTGAACTAAACTTCCGGCCTATCCACAATGCTGACGACCTGGAAAATGCGCTCTCTGGGCTGACTCCTGGCAACCGGGTGATGATAGTGTTCCTCAGAGGTCATGACACATTGAGATCTGAAATTGTCATTTAGTTTGGGGTGCGTTTTGCCCATCTATGAGTATCAGTGTATGGATTGCCATACGAGGTTTGAAATAAGGCGGCACTTCCATGACGAATTAGCGGTTATCTGCCCGCAATGCCACAGTGAAATGCGGCGCGTGTTCTCACCTACGGCGGTAATCTTCAAAGGGTCGGGTTTCTACACTACGGACAATGGAAAGAACGGTTCGAAACCAGAGAATAACGGGGATGAATAACGTATTCTCTTCATTAGAAAATAAAACCAAGATAGATAGATATAAATAGCAGATAGAACGGAGAGGAAGGGCTGCTGTGTCGTTAGTGTACTGGGCTAGAATCCGAAGTTGACATAAAGTAGGTGTTTGTAGTATAATACAATATAGTTCTGGTTCTGATTGCAAAGGTGGGGGCAAAGAAGTGGTGCCTGAATACTGTTGCTTGGGCTCCGTGGAGCTAGTAGCGAAACCGACCGCAAGGTCGGTTTTTGTTTTGCATGAGAGGTGGCTGGATTCAGACGGAGGATTAATCGAGTAGCCAAGGGGGCAACTGAATTATCGTCTGTTTGTTTCGTTAATAAAGAATGGAGATTGTCCTTCGCTAAGGACGCGAGCGCGAGCCGATTTCCTGTATAAGCGCTTCCGCACCGGCTACGAAGCTTTCGATCACCTCACCGACGGTCGGAGCACTTTGGATTAAGCCCACACCCTGACCGCAGGGTAGAGTTCCGCCATCGATATCCCCTGCAATGAGAGCGTTTCTGCCCAGTTGTCCGCTGATTACCGTTATCAATTCCTCTAATGATGCTCCCCGCGCTTCCATTTCAAGTACCTGTTCCGAAGACTTATTCTTAAAAACTCGTGTCTGGTTTTTTATGGAGCGCTGTATCATGACGGTATCGGTTTCAGTAGCGTTTATGAAAGCCTGCTTGATATTGGGATGGGCAAGTGACTCTTGGGTCAGCATGAACCTGGTACCCATAAATACCGCCTCTGCACCAAGGGCCAGTGCAGCTACTAGCTGGCGGTGGTCGGTGGTTCCACCCGCCGCTATTACTGGGATAGTAACCTCATCCACCATTCGTGGTATAAGGTTCCACAGGGTTATATCATCCATCAGTGGGTGTCCCGCCCCCTCAAAGCCGACGGCAATAACAGCGTCACAGCCGATTCTCTCCGCGGTGCGGGCATGTCTTACCGCCCCCACCTTATGCATAATCTTCACATTGGCTTTCTTGAGGACATCTATGTATTTCTCTGGGTTGCTGCCAGAGGTTTCCACAATTGGGACCCCTTCCTCCACTACCACTTGTACGAAGCCGTCGTTGGGTAATTCCCTAATCGCGGGAAGCATAGTGATGTTGACCCCAAAGGGCTTGTCAGTGAGTTCCCTTGTCTTGTGTATCTCATTCCTGAGCTCCTCCGGCGTGGGGAACGTCACCGAACCGATTATGCCCAGGCCTCCAGCGTTGGATACCGCCGCCACTAGCTCGGCCACGCCAAGCCAGGCCATCCCACCTTGGATAATGGGATACTGGATGCCAAGCATCTCAGTCACCCTCGTCTTGAGCATACCTTTACCTCCTGTCGTTGTTTTCGTTGCCACAAATATAGCATCGAGAAGAAGCTTGGTCAAGAATTGGTGTTCAGAGGATCTATGTGGGCTCTCCAGCTACCGCCACCTGCCACAATCCATCGGCAAGGGATGATATATAATCACGGTTCTCCAGTCTCTCTTGCCAATTATGAGGAAGGGCACTGACCCCCAAATAAGCGCCGGAGATGGCACCAGCCATCGATGTTATTGTATCGGTGTCTCCGCCCAGGCTGACTGCGTAGGTCACCGTCGAGGCGAAATCCTGGGCATGGGATAGAAAGCAAAATATGGCAGTGGGAACGGAGTTGAAAGCCTCGATTCCGTGGCCCAGTTGGTCCACCACATTCTGCCTGTCATCGGGGCGCTCAAGTAAAGAAGAGAAATTCGCTATTTTGGAGCGATAGACATCTTCAGTAGCAACATCCAGGAGGCGAGAAATAAAGGATGAGGCGTCAAGCGGCTCATCGGGGTCCTGCGCAACGGCAAGGGCTACCGCCATCGCCTGCAATGTGGCTCCCTCAATGCCCAGCGGGTGGGAGTGGGTGATGATGCTCGACATTCGTACCGCCTCTCGAAGCCGGGCGTGATTATTCCAGCAGAACAGACCCACCGGGGCCACCCGCATGGCCGCTCCGTTGCCGAAAGAGCCGCCGGGGTATATGTGCTCTGCCGCCTTGTCCCAGGCCTGGCCGCTAGCTATTTGCCTGAATACCCGTGGCGGACCAGGGCCGTAACCGCGCCATGGCTCCTTTACATAATTATCGACAAAGCGCCCTGCCATGTGCGCTCCATCGAAGCCACGGCATTCCACCAGCGACTCAGCTATGCCGATGGTCATATGAGTGTCATCGGTATAGCGAAGTGGACCCGCAATAAGGTCTACGACCCCAGTATCGTGCCGAGCCGCCATTCTATGCCCTTCCCGAGAAGCACCGATGGCATCTCCCAGCGCCGCTCCCAGTAGCGAGCCGAGGAATTTCTGCCTCAGTTGTCCGCTGTCAACCATTTACCCTGTGACGGATGATACCGCATTCAAGTACTTTGCTTCAAGCTAAGCTTGGATTGAATAAAATGGTTTTTTCAAATCGGTTCTGTGGTGATTTTCACTCCACCGCCCACACAATGGTGGCCAACATTCCCAAATGCGTTGACGTGTATTTGCTCGGAGTTTAGAATTGAGCTATACATCTTCAGTAACAGGGGAGCCCAAAATGTCATCGGACCTGGAGAAGCGAATCGAGACCCTAGCCCGGTGGATGTTTGAGGCAAAGCACCTGGTGGTGTTCACCGGCGCTGGCATCAGCACCGAATCAGGCCTTCCCGACTTCCGCGGACCGGATGGCGTCTGGACACGACGGGACAAAGGGCTTCCCCCTCCACAGATGCGTGATTGGACGTCAGTGGAGCCTAATTTGGGGCACATGGCTATCGTTGAGCTATACAAGCTGGGCAAGCTGCGCTTCCTTATCTCGCAAAATATAGACAACCTTCACCTGAAATCAGGTATCCCCCCGGATTTGCTGGCAGAACTCCATGGCAACATCGCCAGGCTCAGATGTACTCGCTGCGCTATGACGGTAGATAACTCCACTGGCTCCCATATGTGTTCTTGTGGACGCAAGCTGGTTTCCAGCGTTGTCGATTTCGGACAGTCCCTGCCGCAAAAAGACCTTTCCGATTCTTACCGCCACTCGCGGGGTTGCGATCTCTTTGTGGTTGTGGGTTCCAGCCTGGTGGTGACGCCTGCCGCCGACATGCCCAGAGTGGCGCTGCAATCCGGGGCGAGGCTGGTGATAATCAACCAGGGCGAAACCCCCTTCGACCGCGTTGTCCATCTGAGGTTTCACGAAGGGATAGGAGAGGTGTTGCCCCAGGCAGTTGCCCAGTTAAAGCAAATGTTGGGCTCGTCCTAAAAAAGTGTTCCAGACTGCATGGGAGCCAGCCACATGAAAGGGGGAGTGTTCTCGTCATGTCAAAACAGCGCCTGGTTAGAGCGAATAAGCAGTGAAGGACTTCAGCGAAAAGACTGTCTATGTTGTTGGTGGGTCCAGCGGTATAGGGCTTTCTATAGCAAGTGCGCTTTCCCGGAAAGGCGCTCATGTGGTGATATTCGCCCGGCGAAAGGACCGCCTTGATAGCTGTTTACCGCAGATTGCAGGCTGCGCAACTTCGGAGTCGCAGCGCTTCTCCTGCATGCAGGTTGATGTTTGCAGCAAGGATGAAGTT
>CAZYLE010000014.1:7317-17990 GCA_964648675.1 uncultured Dehalococcoidales bacterium | reverse complement strand
CCACCATCTCGTCGCGCACGGACTTGACCGCCGCCGTCGCTTCAGGACTACCCAAACAGGTCAACCCCGCCATGTATCCCGCCACGGTGGGACCATTCACCGGCAACGGCTTGCGCTTGAGCATCTCCTGGCACTCGATCCAGTAGTCCATGCAGCGGTTGCTTTCCTCCGCCACTTCCTTCATGCGGTCCCAATCCAGCTTCTTGCCGCTGTGCTCCTCCATGAACGAAATGAGGCCCTCGTACTGCTTCACCCAGTAGTCCATCGCCTCGCCTTCGTCCATCCAGTAAGGACAATCAAGGAAGTACGTGGATGCCCCGCTAAGATACGCTACGGTTTGGTAGGTTATTTTGGAGTTGTCGCAGGGGAATGTCGGCAGCACGACCATACTCGGTGATGGTATCTTTTCCAGCATTATATCCCCGATAATGGCCTTATTAGCAGAACACAGTTCAGGATGAATCCCAGCATCCTGGGCAGCATCTATGCTCTCACAACAGGCATTTGGGTTCAACTGCAGAGCCATTACCTGCCACAACTCGGGAGAAAGCGGCTGTATGTCCAAGGCAACCATCAATTCGGAGAATATGGTAAATTGGTTAAACAGTATCGGCTTACCTTCATCCGCCGCTTCAAAGACCCCCCCGAGCCAGTTCGACAGCATCTTATAGAATGGCTCCTTAAGCGTCTTGGCAACATCGTATAGGGCGCGGTGTGCCTGATACTTCTGTTCCATTTATTTTACCTCCCGATAGTTTGTATGAACGCCTGAACCCTGGTTCTCATCTGCCCCACGGCGCCCATCATGTATTCCCTTTCCAATACCATACACGGGACACCATCCTTTTTCGCCTCCCACTGGGTCCGGGCGCCCTCGCAACCCCAGTTGTCACAGTTCATCAGCCGCTGAACGATGATCCCGTCGGCTTTGAATTCCTTCACCAAATCCTTTATAAACTGATCCCTCGCGGGGTAGTTGATCATGCGGGGACAGGCAATGCGTTCGATGTAACGCTTGGCCAAGGCCGGTATTGGCTCAGAATCCTCATCAACCAAGTCCCAGAAGTCCCTGGTACCGAAACATAAGAAGTCACCCACAACTAGCCCACCGAGGCCCTCAATCAACTTGATATACTCAGGATCATCAAGTTCACCCCCGGCAAGTAGCAAGCGAGCCCGATAGTCGGAGATACCTTTACGTTCTCCGAGTTCATCCAAGGCTTTCTTTAGTAATTGATTGAATTCTTCCGGCGGCATTGCAGTGCTGGCGATAAGAATCGCCAAGGCTTCGGCACCAGTAATCGGTGGTGCCTTCTTCTTCCTCAACTCATAGAGACTTTTCAGCAGTGTGCGCTTCTCGTTGTAAGTCTTTATGCTCTGACGCAGGGCCTCATCGGTGATCGTCATGTTGAAATGGCTTTCCAGGCTCTGCCTGAACCTCTCTATTTCACCTATCATCCACTCAACGGCCAAATTATCGACCTTAAACGGTACGCTAAGGCAACGAAGGTAAAAAGGCGAGATTGCTTGATCGATTTTGCCGTAGCGCCACGCATCAAACATGCGGCGAATGTGGTCGCAACTGAAGAGGCCTATCAGCCCGTCAAGGAACTTGTACTCGCCCTTCATTGCCTGGTCAAGGGTATGGCGACAGAAGGTACATGTCAGGTGCGACGCATAGATATCCCCCAATTCGGTACTGGTACTACCTGTGGCTCTCATCCGATAAGGCAGCATGCCGCCAGCGTGAATAACCTCCACCGGAACATATGTGCAGAAGTAGCCGATGACCTTGCCACCTTTTTCCTTCCACCGTTCAATGTAGGGATTGCCAATCGCCCTGGCCGGTATCACCAACTCTTCCAATGCTGTCATCCTTTTGCACCTCCTTCATTTTGAGTTGATTATTGTAAATTAAGCATAAGCCACATACTGTGCAATCTTACGCCTGTCGAAACCCCAAAACCCTTCTTTTACTGTGGCGGCGCTAGCCGTTCTACTTGCTACAGATTTCCTTGCTGCGTGCAGCTAGATAGTCCAAACTGCATTTTTCCAGCGTCTCGAGCAGCTTCTGTGTACCCTCAAGCCAAATATCATGGATAGGGCAGGTGTCCTCAAGGGGGCATTTGCCAGGCCGAATTAAGCAGTAATTCAGCAAGACTGGTCCGTCTATTATTTCTATGATCTGGCGTAGGTTAATCTCGGCCGCCGGCCTGGCAAGCTTCACGCCCCCGTGGGTACCCCGATAAGCTTCCAGCAATCCACCGTGAGCCAGACGTTGCACGATTTTGGTCAGGAAAACCTGTGGAATATCCTGACGCATGGCAACCTCGCGCGTTATTGCTACCCCGCCGTTAGTTACAACGGCAATATCAACCATGGCCCTGACGGCATATCCTGCGCCTTTACTAAGTATCATCCTTATTAACGCCTTTTATAGATTAATTAGACCTAGTTAGTCATATTACTACAAAATCAGCATGCTGTCAATACGCTCTAGTTGTCTAGCACGTCATTAATACATTGCCTCCTTGCGAGCAAGTGGATGTCAGCCGCCCAATAGAGCGGTTTTCAGCCAAGTCCTCGACCAAGAACTCTCTCTGTGTTATACTAGAGCTAAGGTGGATGGTCCCATACAGCAGGCCATCGAGATCCTCAAGAGTGGGGGCATAGTCGCTTACCCTACAGATACCGTGTACGGGCTGGGTGCCAGTGCCATTGACGATGATGCTGTGGCAAAAATCTACGAAGCCAAGTGCAGACCTCGTCATTCTGCTCTCCCCCTGCTCCTCAGCAGTGTACGACAGATAGCGTTTGTAGCCAGAGATATCCCCGAAATCGCGTGGCGCTTATCTGAGCGCTTTTTACCAGGCGGACTGACACTCATTTTACATAAAGCCCCCACAGTATCGAACATAGTCACTGGCGGGGGAGACAAGATTGCAGTACGGGTTCCCAATCATCCTATCCCGATCGCTATTATCGAAGGGTTAGGCGCCCCAATCACCGGAACTAGCGCCAACATCAGCGGATGGCCCAGCCCGGTAACGCCACAGGAAGTCCATCGCCAATTGGGAGACAGGGTAGACCTTATTATTGACGGCGGCAGATGTCCCGGTGGGATGGATTCCACTGTGGTCGACCTCACCGAGGAAGCGCCAAGGATAGTGAGACAGGGTGCCATAAGCCGTGCTGAGATCGAGCAGGTTTGTGGCATGAAGGCAAGTTAGAAGGAGGAAGGAATAATGCGTATTGCTATCGGCTGCGACCATAGGGGCTTTAATCTTAAGAAGGCAATCATCGAATTGCTTTCTGCAGAAGGGCATAGCTACGAGGACTTCGGCTGCTACGATACTGAATCAGTGGACTACCCTGATTTTGCAAAGAGCGTATCTCAGGCAGTGGTGGAGGGGCGTTTCGATCACGGAATCCTTATCTGCGCCACGGGGATTGGTATGAGCATAGCAGCTAATAAAGTGCGTGGGGCATATGCCGCCCTATGCCATGACGTCTTTAGTGCCCGATGTAGCCGACAACATAACAACGCCAATGTACTCTGCCTCGGTGGGTCGGTTATCGGAGAATGTTTAGCCAAGGATATCGTCAGAGCCCATCTCAGCGCTGATTTCGAAGGAGGAAGACACGCGCGGCGGCTAGAGAAGGTGAAGGCACTGGAGCAACAATAGCTTCCTTGACAAATATCGCTCTTCGTTGCTAATATGATTGTGCTTTCTAAAATGATACAGTAATATGGTCAGGTTATTAGACCACATCAATGAGCCCGCCGATCTAAAGGGATTGACCCTCCCCGAGTTGGAGCAGCTTGCCACCGAAATTCGAGAGGAGATCATTACCACAGTGAGTGCCAACGGCGGGCACCTTGCATCCAACCTCGGAGTAGTGGAACTCACCATCGCCCTGCACCGTTGTTTCGAAAGTCCCTACGACAAGATTGTGTGGGACGTCGGCCATCAGACCTATGCCCACAAGCTACTCACCGGCCGTAGGCATCTTTTCTCCTCCATTCGCCAGTTCGGAGGGCTTAGCGGATTTGCTGAGCGGGAGGAGAGCCCCCATGACGCCTTTGGAACCGGGCATGCCTCGACATCCATCTCAGCAGCGCTGGGTATGGCTAAAGCCCGCGATTTAGCCGGAGAAAACTACAGCGTGGTAGCGGTAATCGGCGATGCTGCACTGGCAGGAGGAATGGCTTTTGAAGCATTGAATCACGCAGGACACTTGGGCACCAAGCTAATAGTAATCTTGAACGATAACGGGATGGCGATATCACCCAGCGTGGGCGCTCTCTCGCGGCTCTTCTACCGGCTCAGACTCGACCGCCGTTATCACCGAGCCAAAGAGGAAGCCTCGCACATGGCAGCAAAACTACCGATGGGGACGAAACTTCAGCAAGAATGGACAATGGTGGAGAAAGGCTTAAAGGGAATAATCATACCCTCGATGTTCTGGGACGAGCTTGGCTTTACCTATGTTGGGCCGATCGATGGGCATGATATCGCCGAGCTAGAGATGGTGCTATCCCAGGTAACAAAATACTCATATAGGCCGACACTTGTCCATGTGGTCACCAAGAAGGGCAAAGGACACCGCCCTGCCGAGACGGATGCGGCTAGCTATCATGGTGTATCCCCAACTCACCGCGAGAAAGGCAGTCCCCCTTCCTATAGTGAGATCTTTGGTAAAACGGTCCTCCGACTCGCCATGGAGAATCCCAGAATAATAGCCATCACGGCGGCAATGCCCGTAAGCACAGGGCTGCGCATCTTTGCTGACAAATTCCCCCAGAGGGTCTTTGATGTAGGCATCTGTGAGCAACATGCCGTTACCTTCGCGGCAGGACTTGCCACGCAGGGATTTAGCCCTATTGTCGCCATATATTCAACCTTCCTCCAGCGTGCCCTTGACCAAGTCATACATGATGTTTGCCTCCAGAATCTGCCGGTGGTCTTCGCCATCGATAGAGGTGGCATTGTGGGCGAGGATGGCAAGACCCACCAGGGCACCTTTGACATCTCCTATCTAAGTTTTATTCCTAACATGGTTCTCGCCTCGCCGAAAGATGAGAACGAGCTTCAACACCTGCTCTATACAGCAGTCAGGGCAAACCGCCCCTTTGCCATTCGCTACCCCAAGGGCCCTGGATTGGGTGTGCCTCTGGACGAGGAGCTACACCAACTGCCCATAGGGAAGGGGGAAGTGCTCAGGACCGGGGATGACATCGCAATCATTGCCGTAGGCTCTGCTGTGGCACCATGTATTGAAGCGGCGCAAAGATTGGCCGAGCAGGGCATAGAATGTACCATGGTCAATGCCTGC
This sequence comes from uncultured Dehalococcoidales bacterium, assembly GCA_964648675.1. GTDB lineage: Bacteria > Chloroflexota > Dehalococcoidia > E44-bin15 > E44-bin15 > DAOUVR01. The sequence goes on along the minus strand of CAZYLE010000014.1, from coordinate 12,653 downwards.
TTTATCAAGCCTCTCGACTCACCGCTCATCCTGGATACAGCCCAGCGGACCAAGAGAGTGGTTACCGTTGAGGATAATGCCCTGAAGGGCGGGTTTGGCAGCGCCGTGCTTGAGCTTTTACAAAGGTCCCCTGTCCGTGGGCTTCAGATTGAACGCATTGGACTACCCGATGAATTCGTGGAACATGGTTCTCGGCAGACGCTTCGCGCCAAGTATGGTTTGGACGCTGATGGGATAGTAAAGCGGGTTCTACATGCCTTTCCCCAGCTAATTTCTTTGGTGGAAGCAAAGAAGTAGAAAGGACCCGAGGGACAGAAAGACGATGCTTAACAGAGCTTAACCAGACGTTCACAATATCAGGTTGCCCTGTTTAGCACCTGGTATTTTTGTTAAGGGAAGGCGGGAGAACAAGGAGAGGAAATGAACAAGAAAACAGTGAAGGATATCGATGTCAGAGGTAAAAGGGTTCTGGTCAGGGTTGACCTCAATGTTCCCCTCGATGAAAAAGGTGCCATCGCCGATGACACCCGAATTCGTGCGGTGCTTCCCACCATCAAATATCTCACCGATAACAATGCGCGAGTGATCCTTTGCTCCCATTTGGGACGTCCCGATGGAAAGGTGGTCGATGAACTAAGGCTGGCTCCGGTGGCTGAGCGTCTCTCTCAATTGCTCAATTCGCCTGTGGAGATGGCAACCGATTGTATCGGCCCCACGGTCGAAGAAGCAGTGGCAAAACTCAAAAAGGGCAAAATCCTCATGTTGGAAAACCTGCGCTTTCATCCCGAGGAGGAGAATAACGACCCCAAATTTGCCTGGGCCCTGGCTCGGCTCGCCGATATCCATGTTAATGACGCTTTCGGCACTGCCCACAGGACGCATGCCTCCAATGTAGGTGTAACCGAGTATCTTACCAGCGTAGCCGGCTTCCTGATGGAGAAAGAGATCGACGTGATGGGCAAAGCTTTAGATGAGCCAGCGCGCCCTTTCACTGCCATCATCGGAGGTGCAAAGATAAGTGATAAGATAGGGGTCATAGAGAATATATTGGGTAAAGTGGACTCCCTAATCATTGGCGGAGGCATGGCCTCCACCTTCTTCAAGGCTTTGCAGTATGATGTCGGCAAATCGGCGGTAGAAATCAACAAGGTTAGCCTTGCGCAGCAATTAGTGGAAAAGGCCTCGGAGAAAGGGGTTCACCTCCTTCTGCCCACCGATGTCGTGGTTGCCGACAAATTTGAATCCAATGCTAAGTTTAAAATTGTGCAAATTACTGGAGTTCCCTCAGGGTGGTATGTCATGGACATCGGGCCACAGAGTGTTGCCCTTTTTGAAGCTAAGCTTAGAAAGAGCAAAACGATTATCTGGAACGGACCGGTGGGTGTCTTCGAGTTCCCAAAGTTTGGCAATGGGACCGAGGCTATCGCACACCTTCTGGCGGGCTTGGATGCTATCACCATCATCGGGGGCGGCTCAACCGCGGAGGCGGTAGAGAAACTGGGAATGGTGGACAAGATGACCCATGTCTCCACAGGTGGAGGAGCCTCCCTAAGATTCCTCGAGGGTAAAACCCTGCCTGGTGTGGCAGTGCTTAAGGATAAGGAGAGCTAATGATTGGCCTCGAGCAATTAACGGAACTCACAAGAGCCACCCCCTCTAAGATTGTACTCCTTGTTCTCGATGGCTTGGGAGGACTGCCCCATCCTGAGACGGGTATAACAGAGCTGGAGACCGCTAAAACGCCGAATCTCGACAGGTTGGCAAAAGAGGGCATCTGTGGAATGGCAGATATGATAAGCACCGGGATCACCCCCGGCAGCGCCCCCGGCCACCTCGCCTTATTTGGATACGACCCCCTGCGGTTTTATATAGGTCGAGGCGCCTTGGAGGCCCTTGGTATAGATTTTAATCTTAAGAAGGGAGATATTGCCGCCAGAGGCAACTTTTGCACCGTGAACCAGAATGGTATTATCACCGACCGACGTGCCGGACGGATTTTGACCGAGAAGTGCGTCGAACTATGCCAACTCTTAGATGGGATCAAAATCAATGCTGTAGAAGTCCTTGTCTCCCCGGTGAGGGGACACCGTTTTGTTGCCGTTTTCCGTGGAGCGAATCTCTCGAGTAGGTTGAGCGATGCCGACCCTCAGCGCGAGGGATTAACACCTAAGGTAGTCGTTCCCCTCTCTACGGAGGCGGCTAAAGCAGCCCGCATTGCTAACGAATTTATCGCTAGGGCAGGAGCTATGCTTACTGACCACCATCCAACCAATATGATCCTGCTACGTGGCTTTGCCCAATACCCCGACTTCCCCAAAATGAGTGAGGTTTTCAGTCTCAGGCCTGCCGCTATTGCCTCCTATCCCATGTACCGAGGGCTGGCCAAAGTCGTTGGTATGGAAGTCCTCTCAACAGGCACCACTATCGTCGATAAGTTCGCTACACTTACGCAGCACTACGATAGCCATGACTTCTTCTTTATACATGTGAAAGAAACGGACACGGCCGGAGAAGACGGCGACTTCGATCGGAAGGTAAAGGCTATCGAGGAGGTGGACAGGGCTTTGCCCAGCTTAATCGACCTTGATCCAGATGTCATCATTGTCACCGCCGATCACTCTACCCCAGCAATATTAAAAGGACATAGCTGGCATCCTGTTCCCTTTCTGCTGCGCTCCAAATGGTGCCGCCCTGATGGAGTTCAGGAGTTCGCAGAGAGCGCTTGCGCTAATGGGTCGCTGGGGAGATTTCCTGGTATGGATATTATGCCCCTTGCTCTGGCCAATGCCCTGAAGCTGAGCAAATTTGGCGCCTAGGAGAATAACATGAGAGTGCCGTTGATTGCCGGCAACTGGAAGATGAATACCACCATAGCTGAAGCCTCAGCTTTGGTGCGAGAAATGAAGGACAGACTTGACATAATAGGAGGAGTCGATAAGGTAATCTGTCCCCCTTTCATATCCTTGGCTTCAGTCAAGGAGCTTCTCCAGGGCTCATCTATCAAGCTGGGGGCACAGAATATGCACTTCGCGGAAAAGGGTGCCTATACTGGCGAGATATCTCCTTCGATGTTATCTGGAATTTGCCAATTCGTCATCCTGGGACACTCCGAGCGCCGCCAATATTTTAGCGAGACCGACGCGGTAGTAAATAAAAAGGTTTATGCAGCGCTAAAGGCTGGACTAACCCCTATACTCTGTGTCGGGGAAAATCTTGAGGATATGGAGGCAAGAAAGACCGAGGAGGTTGTAACTCGGCAGGTCAAAGGTGGGCTCAAGGATATTGAATCGCTTCAAGAACTGGTTATCGCCTATGAGCCTATTTGGGCCATTGGTACTGGCAAGGCGGCGACTGCTGAGGAAGCGAATGTCACTATTACAATAATCAGGAATAAATTAAGTCAGCTTTACGGCGACGGTACAGCCCTGGAGACACGGATTCTATATGGTGGTAGCGTGACTGCTGCCAATATCTCTGCGTTTATCAAGGAGCCCGAGATCGATGGTGCCTTGGTAGGCGGGGCAAGCTTGAAAGCGGACGAGTTTCTAAGCATTGTGGAGCAGTGGGCATCAATAACGAGATGAGCCGTCTTATCGCCATTGTAGGTCCCACCGCTGTGGGTAAGAGTGCCTTGGCCATCCGTCTGGCGCAGGTTTTCGATGGTGAGATCTTGAGCGCCGACAGTCGCCAGGTATATCGTTATGTGGACATTGGCACGGCAAAGCCAAGCCACGAGGAACGTGCCCTCGTCCCTCATCACCTTATCGATGTGGTTGACCCTGACCAGGATTTCAGCCTCGCCCTTTATCAGGAAATGGCGTACCGGGCGGTGAAAGATATTAATGAACGAGGAAAACTGCCGCTCTTAGTGGGTGGCAGCGGCCTCTATGTGCAGGCGGTTATAGGGGGCTTCAGAATCCCTCAGGTTGCTCCAGACCCTCAACTTAGGCAGAGGCTGGAGGATAAAGCAGCAGGTGAAGGCTATGCGGCGCTCTACCAGGAACTGGAGCAGGTCGACGCCGATGCGGCAAGGAAGATTGACCCTCGAAACGTACGGCGAGTGATAAGGGCCTTGGAAGTCTACCATACTACCGGGCTACCTTTCTCTCAGCTTCGGAGTAGCGAGCCGCTTTTTCAAACCCTGGTTATCGGACTGACCACTGCCAGGGATGATTTATATCGCCGGATCGATGACCGCGTCGATAGCATGATAGAACGAGGCCTGGTTCATGAGGTTCAGTCACTTCTGGAGCGGGGCTACTCTCTCGAACTCCCCTCTCTGTCAAGCCTGGGCTACAAACAGATCGGTCAGTACCTACAGGGCGAAGTTGAGCTGGATATGGTGGTGCAGCACATAAAATATGAGACCCATCGCTTCGCCCGCCACCAGTATGCCTGGTTCCGTCCCAGCGACGAGAATATACATTGGTTCGATGTGCGGGATGAAATAGAGAAGCCAATTAATGGTTTGGTGCGAGAGTTTCTGAGGGACAGAGAAAAGGCAAGACTGTGAAATTCGCCAAGATGCAAGCAACCGGGAACGATTTCGTGTTGGTCGAGGCTGATAAGGAGCGCGATTGGCCCAACATTGCTAAATCTATATGCGACCGCCACTTCGGCATCGGCGCCGATGGGCTAATTCTTGTCATGCCCTCAGAGGCAGCCGATTTGTATATGCGCTTCTTTAACCCCGATGGATCGGAAGCTGAGGCCTGCGGCAACGGGTTGAGGTGTCTCACCAGATATGCTATTGATAGGGGATACGCCAAGGACCTCGCGGTGGAGACACAAGAGGGAATTAGAAAGGTAGGGGTCAGCGGTAGCCTGTTGCAGGTGAATATGGGCACGCCCGTCTTCAAGGCTAAAGAGATACCGATGCTTGTTGATGATAAACTTGACATAATATTGGATTACCCCATTATCGTTGAAGATAGGAAACTCACCTTGACCTGCCTATCTATGGGTAATCCACATGCTGTCTGCCTCCTTGACGAGCCGGTGGCAGGTTTTCCCCTTTTGGAGCTCGGCCCCATGGTGGAAAACCATCCTATTTTCCCACAAAGGGTAAATTTTGAGGTAGCAAATATATTAGACCAAAAAAAGATCGTGGCTAAGGTTTGGGAGCGTGGGGCAGGGGAGACCCTCTCTTGTGGCAGTGGGGCCTGTGCCATAGCGGTCGCCGCTCGGCTTCACCACCGCGTTGATAGCCATGTAGATGTGATATTGCCCGGAGGGACGCTAACCATCGATTGGGACGGGGTAGATGGTGTGATGCTTAGCGGAGCTGCGGAGCTGGTGTTTTGGGGAGAATGGCCTGATTAGCTGCAGACTTGCAA
>CAZYLE010000014.1:2675-7307 GCA_964648675.1 uncultured Dehalococcoidales bacterium | reverse complement strand
GACCTATCGGGCGCTACCCTGGTTCAGGCCGACATGCTGAACTGCGACCTGAGTGGGGCCAATCTTAAAGGTGCCAACCTTACCGGCGCCGATTTGACCGACGCCGACCTATCAGGTGCCTGTTTAGTGGACACAAATTTGACCAGGACCAGGCTCAGGGGCACGTTATTTAGCGGCGCCGACCTCACTGGCGCAATACTAGCACAAACTGACCTTCAAGAGGCTGATTTCAGGGGGGCAAAGTTCGATATCGAAAAGCTTGACATTTCAGGAGCTCGTGCCTGGCAGCAAGCTAAATGGGACCAGCCTGTTCTCAATGCGTTGAAAACAAAATTTGGATAGGACCAAACCCTTACATCAGAAAATGCGAACTGCAAAACGCATCGAAAACCTACCTCCTTATCTCTTCGTCGACATCTCGAAGAAGATCGCCGAGAAGCAGAAAAAGGGAGAGGATGTCATCAGCCTGGCAATAGGCGATCCCGATATCCCAACACCACCCCATATCATAGAGCGCCTTTGCCAGGAAGCGCATGTACCTGATAATCAACGCTACCCCGAGTCCGAGGGGCTTCCCGAGTTTCGCCGTGCCATAGCTGGCTGGTACGAGAACCGTTTTAGTGTAACCCTTGACCCAGATACTGAGGTTCTGCCCCTTATTGGCGCCAAGGACGGTGTTGCTCATGTTGCCTTATGCTTCATCGACCCTAGCGACATCGCTCTCGTGCCCGACCCAGCATACCCTGTCTACGCCATAGGCACCATGTTCGCCGGCGGTTCTTCGTACTATTTGCCGCTAACTGAGGAGCATGGTTTCCTTCCAGACCTTGACAGTATTCCTTCCGATACGGCCCAAAGGGCAAAAATGCTATGGATAAGCTATCCCAACAATCCCACAACGGCAGTAGCCGACCTCGATTTCTTCGAGAGGGCGGTCCACTTCGCCAGAAAATATGACATCGCCGTATGCCATGATGGACCCTACACTGAAGTAGCCTTTGATGGCTATCGCCCGGTGAGCTTTATGCAAGTGCCGGGAGCGAGAGATGTTGGAGTGGAATTTCACTCTCTCTCCAAGACCTATAACATGACGGGCTGGCGTGTAGGCATGATGGTGGGAGATGCCAGGATAGTTGACGCCCTAAGGAGGGTGAAATCCAACCTGGACTCGGGCATTCCTCAGGCCATCCAGTACGCTGCCATTGAGGCGCTTACGGGACCGCAAGATTGCATTGCAGAGCATAACGCCATATATCAGCGCCGCCGCGACCTATTGTTCCACACCCTTACCGAAATAGGGCTCAAGGCGGCGCTCCCTCGCGCCAGCCTCTACATCTGGGCTAGGATCCCGGAGGGCTATACATCAATACAATTTGCCACCGCTCTATTGGATGACGCCGGGGTCGTGGTTACACCAGGCATCGGTTACGGAAAGTGGGGGGAGGGTTATATCCGCATCTCGCTGACTGTCCCGGATGACCGCCTTGAGCAAGCAGTAGCACGACTTAAGGCGTGGCATAAGCAAGAAACGTCTTGACATAAGGAAAGGCCATCGCCAGAAAGACATTTCCCACCCAGCCACCGACAGAGAGAGCCCTTTTGGTAGGAGTCGAGGCAAAAGGGTTAAGAAATACATGGCCTATAGAGGACTCCCTCGAGGAATTAGCCCTATTGACGGTTACCGCTGGGGCCGAGGTGGTAGGAGCATCAATCCAGCGGCGACAGAACCCAAACCCCGCTTTTTATGTGGGTAAGGGAAAGCTAGAGGAACTGGCTGAACTCAAGGAAGAGCTAGAATATGATGTGGTCATCTTCGACGACGAGCTTTCGCCGACACAAGAGAGAAACCTGGAGGAGGCTCTGGGTGTCAAAATTATCGACCGTTCTGCCCTGATCCTGGATATCTTTGCTAAGCGAGCCCAGACCCATGAGGGACGCCTGCAGGTAGAGCTAGCGCAGCATCAATATCTTTTACCTCGCCTCGCTGGACAATGGAGCCATCTGGAGCGGCTCGGCGGTGGTATCGGCACCAGGGGACCGGGTGAGAAGCAAATCGAGACCGACCGACGCCTCATCCGCAACAAGATCCACCGCCTTCAGAAAGATATCGAACAAGTAAGGAAGCATCGCGCCCTATATCGTCATCAGCGCGCCAAGCAAGGCATCCCGGTCGTGGCCATAATCGGCTATACCAATGCTGGTAAAAGCACTCTCCTAAACGCCTTGAGTAACGCTGATGTATTCGTGGAGAACAAGCTGTTCGCTACCCTCGACCCAACTACCAGAAGACTCACCCTGCCAAACAAGCAAGAGATACTGCTCAGCGATACGGTAGGCTTCATACAGAAGCTGCCCACTACGGTGGTTGCTGCCTTTAGAGCCACCCTGGAGGAGCTAGACGAGGCTGCCCTGCTCCTTCATGTAATTGACATAACACATAGAAACGCAGTGGAGCAGAGCATCGCGGTGGAAGAGATTTTAACCGGGCTTTCTTTGAACGACAAGCCTGTAATAGCCGCTCTCAATAAGGTTGACCTCCTCGCTTCTCATGAGGACGAGATTAGCAATCTTGGTGTCGAGATCAAATATATTCCACAGGAGACAGTGCTGATCTCAGCATCCAAGGGTTGGGGATTAGATAGCCTGCTGGAGAAAATAGCACAGACACTGGTTTAGCTTTGAAAGTGGTTCGCACAATAGCTGTTATGTTATCTATTCTCACATTGAGCGTAAAATTGTTTACATAATATAGGTTGTCAAATCTTCCCCAACAGAGGTCTGTTGTAGTATAGTGTCTTGTCGAGCAGAGGTTGACAAATGAACATCAGGAAATACCTTTTCCCTACCATTTTAGTAGCTCTGGCAGTAGTCCTCTCTTTTGGATTGGGCTTCATATTCTCACAGTCATTGCTCCATCCAATCACCCGGCTTCCCGAGGAGTTCAACGCGTTAGGAGAGGTGTGGCAATCTCTTGAGCGATATTATGTCAACAAGGATGCGCTTGACGCTAAGGAACTTAGCGAGGGCGCCATTGAGGGATTGCTTGAAGCCTTAGATGACCCTTATACCTCCTATCTTGATGCCGAGACCTATGAGCTGGAGTGGAGCGCTTATGAGGGATCTTTTGAGGGCATCGGGGCAGTGGTTACTATGCAAGATGGAGAGCTAACCGTGGTCTCTCCTATTGCCGGCGGTCCCGCCGAAGAGCAAGGCATTAAGGCTGGTGACAAGGTCCTGGAGATCGATGGCGAGTCTACATTGGAGATGAACCTGACAGAGGCGGTGTTGAAAATCCGAGGGCCGCAAGGCACAAAGGTAACCCTCCTTATTCTCCACCAGGGAGAGACCACACCGGTGGAGGTCGAGATAATCCGAGAAGAGGTCCAGCTTGACAGTGTATATCTGGAGATGCTTCCCCAGGTTATTGCCCACATCCAGATCACCCATTTCTCGGAACGCACCCACCAGGAGCTTGTCGCTGCCCTCAACGATGCCATCGATAGTGGCCTGGAGGGGATTATCCTCGACCTGAGGAACAACCCTGGCGGCTATCTTCATGTTGCGGTGGATGTGGCCAGCGAGTTTCTCGATGGTGGTACCGTTCTTTATCAACGGGATAGCGAAGGACGGCTTGAGGAGCTGACGGCGACCAGTGGAGGTCTGGCCACGGATTTACCCCTGGTCTTGCTGGTCAACGAATGGAGCGCCAGCGGCAGCGAGGTGCTCGCTGGAGCGCTCCAGGACCGCGGGCGTGCCAATCTTGTCGGCAACGTGACCTATGGTAAGGGCAGCGTAAACATTATTCGAGAGCTCAGCGATGGCTCTGCCCTCTATATTACCACCGCCCGCTGGTTGACTCCGCATGGCAGCTTAATAGAGGGTATTGGGCTAACCCCGGACTTTGCGGTGGAGATTACCGAAGAAGACATACTTAATGACCGTGACCCTCAACTTGAGTTCGCTATCGAATACATTAAGTCACAGCTATAAATTGAAGTACACAAACCGGTGTGATACAATGAACTATGAAGGTAAAAACGGTAAGCCTCAATCGAAAAGCATACCACGACTATCGCATCCTGGAAAGCGTTGAGGCAGGCATTGCACTTACCGGCACCGAGGTAAAGTCGGTTCGTGCCGGTCGGGTAAACATACGTGACGGTTACGCCCGCCCTGAGGGGGGCGAGATGTGGCTCTTTAATACGCACATTGCCCGTTATGAAGGAGGCAATCGGTATAACCACGAACCTACGCGCCCAAGGAAGCTACTACTTCATCGCCGCCAGATCAATGACCTCGCGGCTAAAGTGATGCAGAAGGGCTTTACCTTAGTGCCGTTGAAGCTGTACTTTAAAAACGGAAATGCCAAGGTGGAACTGGGCCTGGCCAGGGGGAAAAAGCTTTATGATAAGCGCCAGTCCATGGCCCGCCGTGAGACGGAGCGAGAGATGGAGCGCACCATGAAGCTGGCCAAGGGACTGAAGTACAGGTAGTGACTATAAGCCCTGGCGTTCCCTTTACAATTTCCATTGCTTGTCTTGTTATGTAAAGTAATTGATATGGGGACGAGTGGTTTCGACAGGAGATGAGAGGCTCAGGATTGCAGGCCGAGGTGCCATCGCCTCGTAAAAC
>CAZYLE010000014.1:1888-2665 GCA_964648675.1 uncultured Dehalococcoidales bacterium | reverse complement strand
CTGACACGCTCCCCCCGTTTCCCTCGATGAACGGGGATGGGCGACGAAAAGTCGAGGTGCGGCAGCCCGGACGTCGATAAGGGTTGTCAAAGATAGTATCGACTGGCCTAGCCGAGCTCGGTCGGCAGAGGACGGTTAGGCAAGAGAAAAGAGCCGACTAAGCCTGTAGTATATTCTGGGTGGCCCTCTTCTGGACGGGGAGTTCAACTCTCCCCCGTCTCCACCAGAAATTCAGAGGCGCTAGCCTTTTAATGCTAGCGCCTTTTTTATTTGGATGATGTTTTGGTGATGCTCTAGATCGACTTCGAAGTAGTCTTCCATTCAATCCGATATGATCTCCAGGAAGCTAGTATATGTCCGCCGGTACAAGTCTTGTCAGTTCCATTATCCTTGGTTAAGATGGCGTTTCACATAGCCTCATGAAACTCAGGCTGAAATCTCACTACGCCCCGTCTCCCGGCCAAAGCTCCTTCCCGCAATTCTAAAATCATCCAGGCTTCCTCAGGGACTTCAAATTCGCAATCAATGCCTTTAGGCTTAGCCAGAGCAAATCCAAAACGCGGGTAATAATCGGGGTGACCCAGCACCACTATTACCTCGTGTCCAAGACGGCGGCATTCTTCGAGACCTGCCCGAACCATTTGCGAGCCAATCCCTTTACGCTGGTACATTGGAAGAACCGCCATCGGGGCAAGAGTGATCGCCTCAAAGCTCGAACCTTCCGATTCTATTACTACCGGGCTGAACGCAATATGCCCCACAATCTCACCATTCTGG
>CAZYLE010000014.1:617-1868 GCA_964648675.1 uncultured Dehalococcoidales bacterium | reverse complement strand
CGTCAAAACACCACGACTTCGAAGCTTTTCGATAAGCTTAGATTCATCCTCTTGGCCAAACGCCTGTTCATTAACATAGCGAATATATTCAACATCTTCAGTGTTTTCCAGGCGAATAGTCAGCATACAAAAATCCAGCCAAAATTTTATGCAAATTCAAATAGTGCCTATAACACGCTGGGAGCCATCATAGCAAATAGCAGGATGTAAAACCACTTTAAAAATCTTTACCTATTGTTATCCCAGCCCACTTGAGTAGGCTAAAATCACACGAACAACTGCAAGGTTTCTTGGTAGTAAGCCATCGCTGAGAAAATATTGAATTTAGCCTGATTTTCTTCTCAAATTCCCCGATTTGACTCCTCAATGATGAGACAATCAACGTTGGAGAATTTTTTATTGGTTAAGGCCATTAGAACGTCTTTTTTCAGAAACCCTTGTTTGACCACCGATTGGGGATTTCGATTATGATGTTATTGCTATGCTTTGCGCCTGCCCGCGTTGGTCAAGTGTGGCCAGCCACCGATAACCGGCACGCAAAGCAAAAAGGATAGAATATGCTCGACAGGTCAAATTTCAACAAATATTTTGTTACCTGAGACCTTCACTTTGTATGTTGTAACAGAGCGGGGTGACTTCAGAGCCTTACCAACCATTGACACAAAGCCAGAGCCTTTCAACCATCGCACAACACTGCCATCTTTCAAGTCAAACTGGGAACCGTGCTGAGGACACGTTACTATAGTCTCTTCCAGCTTGCCCTGCGACAACTTGCCCTTCATATGAGGGCAGCTATTATCAGTAGCGTAGTATATATCATCGATCCTGGCTATAAGGATTTCACGCCCTTCAACCAAGACCTCTTTCATAGCCCCATTTTCGAGCTCCCCGCTCATGCCAACTTCGATTATGTTACCCATATCGTGCTCCTTTGTTTATTCCTATCAACGGCTCATTATTTTATATGGGACTACTATGCGAAATTTGCCGCCACGAAATCCCAATTCACCAGTTCCCAGAATGCCTCGACGTATTTAGCTCTGGCATTTCTATAATCGATGTAATAGGCATGTTCCCATACATCACATGTGAGCAAGGCCTTCTTTCCCTCTTTCAGCGGGGTCCCGGCGTTGCTCGTAGTTTCGACTGAAAGACTGCCGTCAGCATTCCTTATTAGCCAGGTCCACCCGGAACCAAACAGGGTAACAGCGGCATTGGTGAATTTCCCTTTGAATTCTTCAAATGAACCAA
>CAZYLE010000014.1:0-607 GCA_964648675.1 uncultured Dehalococcoidales bacterium | reverse complement strand
GCTCTTAATAATGACGTTGGCAATCTCTCCAGTGGGTTCGCCACCTCCTCTGGGTGAGAGGCACTGCCAGTAGAATGTGTGGTTCCATACCTGAGCCGCATTGTTGAAGGTGCCGCCAGACGAGCTCTGGACGATCTCTTCCAGTGACATGTTCTCTAACTCGGTGTCTCGAATCAGCCTGTTCAGGTTATCGACGTATGCCTTGTGGTGCTTTCCGTAATGGTACTCAATGGTCTCCGCAGAAATATGAGGTACCAGTGCATCGCTGGTATAGGGTAACTCTGGCAATTTGTGTTCCATAAGTTCCTCCTTTAGCGATTTCTTTTAATCTAGCAATTGTTACTATTCCATAACTTCGGCTAACGCCACTATATACGAACTCACAGTCCGAATAATCTCCCGACAGGGACTGCATTCTAACACATGCTATGGTTACAAGCCACCACACCTGTTGCTATCTATCCCCCTAAGGGACTCCGAGAGATATGGCCTCCCATGTGCTTGATAGCTATCTACGTGTCAAATCATTTAAGTAGGTAACCCAACAGGGGGTCGTTCTATCATATAATTTGTCACCGTACGAGGTAACTGTTTCTTCATGGGATCT
>CAZYLE010000013.1:0-19235 GCA_964648675.1 uncultured Dehalococcoidales bacterium | reverse complement strand
TAGCCCTATCGTATAGCTCCGTTCCAGGAAGAGGGGACAGAATATGGAACCCATACTTGGCACCGTATTTGAGGTCAAGTTCATCGCCAAAGGCCATAGACCTGCGGGCGGTATCTGGACTTTCTCCAGGAAGACCGAATATAAAGGAGTTGAACACCTTGATCCCGGCATCGGTGGCTATTTTTACACCCGACCTCACCTTGTCGGGGGTTATACCCTTCTTTATGGTCTTAAGGATGCCCTCATCGGAAGACTCCACCCCAAACAATACCCAGGTGCAGCCAGCCCGTTTCATCAGTTCTGCCAGATCCTTGGTCATTGTGTCCACCCGGGCAAAAGCAGTCCACTCTAATTGAAGATTACGCCTAAGCATCTCCTCGCATACCTGACCAGCATGACGGTGGTTGAGAGTGAAGGTGTCATCAACAATGTTGACTTGCGGGAAGCCGAGATCTTTGTGGAGATGCTCAATCTCATCCACCACCAGTCCGGGATCACGAAAACGCACTATAGGGCCAAACATTCGGTGCCCGGAACAAAAGATACAGCGGTATGGGCAACCCCGGCTGGTGATCATGGTACACGGAGCTCCCAGAGCCTTGTACCTGCCCAGGGGCAGCAGATTACGCGCTGGCATTGGTATCTGGTCGAGGTCATCTATAAGAGGGCGAGGCTCTGTTTTCACCACCATGCCCCCATCGGCGAATGCGATACCGGCCACCTGTTTAATATCACCGCCCCCATCGACAGCCTTGGCCAATTCCACCACAGTCACTTCTCCTTCGCCGATGGCAATGGCGTCTATCCACGGTGCCCGAAGCAGGGTCTCCTTCAAGGCAAAGGTAGCATGGGGACCACCGATAACGGTCACGATGCTGGAATTGAAGTCCTTACACACCTTCAGCATCCTGGCAGCGGTGGGATAATTGAGGGTAACACAGGTGACTCCGACAAGCTGTGGACGAAATTCATCCAACTTATGCCTAAGTGTAGCGGGACTATAGCAACTCACAAGGAAATCAAGAATCTGAACCTCAATTCCCTCGCTCTCCAAGGCGCCCGCCAAGTAAGCGAGAGAGAGGGGGGGAAGTGGGGCCTCCTCCAGGGGATGCGGCGTGCTAAGGAGTAGTACTCGCAAACGCTCTTCTTTCCGTATTATCTTATGCTTAGCACCCTAACCACACAGTCCATCACCTAGCTAAAGCATGGGAACACTGGCCTGACTCTATCACCTTGTCATCGCCATGTCAAGGGATTTTCCGTTCCAGGTCAGGGCGGGCTAACTCTCAACTCCCCATCTGCTTGTCGAATGACTCTTAGCTAAGCACAAGGCGTAACCTACGCATCTGTCCCAGGATGGTATAAATGGGGCTCTGGCCACCGCGCCTCTAGCGTACCCCCGGCCGTCGACCATCGCTCCACCGCCACTTCAGGCCATCGCTCCCTGGCTCCAACTGTAAAAGGCCATCTGCCACCAATCCCCTCATTTGCTGTTGGACTATTTCAAGTGGTCGTCCAAGTTTGAGCGAAACCCGCCTGACCAACTCCGCCTCAGCCCTACCTGAATCGAGCGCTTTGGCCGCTGCCACCTTCCCCAAACTATCAAGCACATCCCGCTTAATCAGATTCCAGACGAATTCCTGCTTCTCTTGTCCCATGACCATCGCGATGCACTCGGGTTCCCCCGCCTCAGCTCGGCGTCTAATATCCTGCCGAGCAATTTCCACATTCCAGTCATAGATAGCCATGGCCTCATTCACCATCTCCGCATTCATGGTAGGAGTCTCAGTGATGACCCGATTGGCATCGTAGTGTTCCCAGTTTCGGGTGAGGAAACGAATACCGTAGTCCTTAGCCCTCTCGTATAACACCGTTCCCGGCATGGGGGCTAGAATGTGGAACCCAAACCCCGCGCCGTAGTTGTAGTCAAGCTCTTCGGCAAAGGACATAGACTTGCCGACAGTGTCCGGGGTCTCCCCGGGAAGACCAAATATGAATGAGTTAAAGACCTTGAGCCCGGCGTCGGTGGCTATTTTCACCCCCGACCTTACCTTGTCAGGGGTAATCCCCTTCTTTATCGTCTTGAGGATGCCCTCGTCAGCAGACTCCACTCCAAACACTACCCAGGTGCAGCCGGCCCGTTTCATCAATTCTGCCAGGTCTTTGGTCATGGTATCCACCCGTGCGTAGGCACTCCATCTCGTCTTGATATTGCGTCTTAATATTTCCTCGCACACCTGGCCGGCGTGATTATGATTCACTGTGAAGGTGTCATCTACTATGTTTATCTGTAGGAAGTCGAAATTGCGGTCGAGCATCTCAATCTCATCCACCACCAGCCCAGGATCACGAAAACGGACTTTTCGGCCAAACATCGCGTTTGCTGAGCAAAAGATACAACTGTAGGGGCATCCCCGGCTGGTGATCATAGTGGAAGGACACCCCAGGGCCCTGTACTTGGCCATGGGCAGGAGGTGTCGCGCTGGCAGGGGTAGTTTATCGAGGTCCTCGATAAAAGGTCGAGGCGCCGTCCTCACAACCGCGCCCTCCTCGCTGAAGGCGATTCCTGCCACCTGGCGAAGGTCTTTGCCTCCTTCCACAGCCTTGGCTAGTTCCGCCAAAGTCCTGTCTCCCTCACCGATAGCAATCACATCGATCCACGGGGCACGAAGGAGTGTCTCCTCTAATGTGAAGCTAGCATGGGGACCTCCGATAACTGTTACGATGTTGGGGTCGAAGTTCTTGCATACCCTCAGTATCCTGGCGGCAACCTTATAGGTAAGGGTAACACAGGTAGCGCCGACAAGCTGTGGTCGATATTCATCCAGCTTTTGCCTCAGCTTAGCAGGGTTATAGCGGGAAACCAGGAAATCGAGAATCTGGACCTCAATGCCCTCCTTCTCTAGAGTGCCAGCAAGGTAAGCAAGCGAGAGTGGGGGAGCTACATTCTCCTCTAAAGGATAGGGAGTGCTAATAAGCAATACGCGCATTGGCTTTCCTTTCTATATTCACTCACGCCTGACACTCTATCGTCCCACTTCATCATCCGGCTAAAACGTGTCAATAGGGTCTTCCTGAAGGCTATCACCCTCTGTTTGCTCTGTCAAGGGATTGTAGCTACCCAACACATTCGTGACGTGTCACTGCTTCCCCATTGTCGACGCCATTCCAGCGAACCCAAACAATCTCATCTACCTCGATGGGAGATGAGGAAAAAATACCCGGATGGGTTAGAGTATATACTCTGAGCTACCCTATCTTCATTGGTGACCGAAAAATCCCGCCACCGAGATTGTTCCCCTTCACTTTGTGAAGTGTCAGAATAACACAAAGAGCGGACAGGAGGAAACATGTCCTCACTCCATGGGGAGTGAACGCTTATCCTTATTCGCCCTGAGCTTGCCGAAGGGCCTGTTTATACGCATTCAAACCTGCTCCGCAGCCTGTGGAACAAATACAGCGGGGTTGCTGGCTTTCACCGTTAATGCTAAACTCAGCAAATTAGGCTGGATTAGTTTAGTTCACCATCCATCCACATGTCCGTAGTCTGACATAGTCTCGGGATTGTAATAACCGCAAGGTGAAAGGAGGGGTAAATGGCCCCGGCGAAACATGGTGATACCGTCAGGGTTCACTACACCGGCAAACTGACAGATGGCACTATATTCGATAGCTCCCTCAACGAAGAGCCTCTGGAGTTTAAGATAGGTGAAGGCCAGGTAATTCCCGGCTTTGAAGAGGCCGTGATTGGGATGAATCCAGGTCAATCGAAAATCACCAAAGTCCGAGCGGACAAAGCATATGGGATATACCGTGAGGAAATGGTGCTGGCAGTTGACCGAAACCAGATCCCGGGGAACATCCAACCGGAGGTCGGTCAGCAGATGGAAATGCGTCACGAGGATGGCCAAGTATTCGTAGTCACTGTGACTGATGTCTCTGAGTCGAGCGTTACATTAGATGCCAACCATCCTTTAGCCGGGAAAGACCTGCGTTTTGATATAAAACTCTTAGAGATCCTTCCGCCGCTTAGCTCACGATGATGCGCTAACAGGTTTCCGCCTAGCAAGGCAAGAGCGATAAAGAAGGCCAGCAGTACGAGACCCCATGATACGTCAGACAACGTGTGATTTGCTAAATAACTCAGCAATTGGACAAATCGTTGGGCATATTACTCTTCTCCTCCTCCACTATCGCCGACTGACTGTCGGAGTAAAAATGGGCATTAATGACCGAAAAAATGTATGCGATTCAAGGGGTAAATGGAAATATCGGTGAGTGAAAATGCGATAAGAATGATAGGCACCTCTAAGTAGACAAACATTTCTGGTTTTGAGAAAGGAGTTAGGTTAGATCGATGGCCGATTTTGTAAGACGACGGCTCTTTTACGGTTACGTGATAGTGATTGGGGCATGGGTCGCTATGTTTGTTAGCGCCGGGGCGCAGTACAGCTTCGCCATTTTCCAGCCGGTACTCCTCGATGAGTTCGGCTGGACACGTGGTATGGTCTCTCTGGGACTGACCCTTAGTCTTCTCGTCATGCCAGCTTTTAGCATTATCGGGGCCCATTTAGTAGACCGCATCGGGCCACGATGGACGGTGATCATAGGCGGCATAATCGGCTGCATTGGAGTGGCTCTGCTCAGCACTATCACAGAGGTATGGCATTTCATCCTGCTCTACGGAGTACTGACTCCCATGGGCCTCGCCCTGTCCTATATGATCGCCACTGTGTCCACGGTCAGGCGATGGTTCATGAGGAAGGCAGCTCTGATGGTAGCCATCGCCATGACGGGTTCAGGCCTGGGCATAGTTTTCTTAGTACCAGCCGCTAACGCCATGATAGAGGCATGGGGCTTTCGCTTTAGCTACATTGCCTTTAGCTTAATCCTCCTTATCGGAGCCGTTTTGGGCGGCAGTTTGCTCAAGAAAGACCCGGAGTCAGGGGGGACCTACCCCGATGGAGTGAAGCCTTCGGAGGAGGAGTTCAAGGCCAGGGACGACTTCATGGCCCGAGAGGAGCGCTGGTCGCTGCGGGAAGTCTTCAAAACCCGCAGCGGTTGGCTGTTCATCTGTGCCCAGCTTGGGACAACGGTGGCGGTGATAGGCCTTCTCGGCCATCTCTTAATCTGGGGGGAAGACCTGGGGGTACCACGGGAAACCATGACGCTCATTTACGGCTTTGCCTTTGTGCTAGCTGCCGTCGTGGGCCGTCTGTTTGGCGGATTCATCTCCGATTGGTACATGGCTCGCTTCAATATCAGTCGAAAGCCAATACTTTACTTCAACATCCTGGGCGTGGGCCTGGGGGCCTTCTTATGCCCCCTGGTTGGTAGCACTATGGGGATAGTCCTGGTGTCGATTTTACTTGGCTTCAGCTATGGGAGCGGGGTGGCCGTGTTCCCCACCTATCAGGGTGACCTGTTCGGTGTGGTCAACCTACCTATGCTCTTTGGTGTATTTGGCCTCTTCATCGCCGGCTTCGGCTCTATAGGGCCCATCCTGTTCGGCTTTTGCTACGACACCACAGGTTCATACAACCTGGCATTCATAATTACCGGAATACTCTGTGTATTATCTGCCATATGTCTCTTCCTTCTTAAGCCGCCAAAACGGAGGAGTATGGAGAACACAACCACCTGAAACCTGCTGCTCAACGGAAAAAACGTGTAAGCAAGGCTAAAGACCCTGTTGTAACGGTTTTGGCACATTACAGACAGCACTAAAGAGGCTGGATATCTGTTTATAAATACCCAGCCTCATCAATAGTCCTGATACCCGCAGTATCAGCTTCAGCTCTTGCCTATGCGGAACATCTTGGTTCCACAAACAGGACACACACCCTGAGTTGCCGGCCTTCCATTCTTCATGGTTATCTGCTTAGTATTCCTCATTTCCCTTTTTGCCCGGCACTTCACACAGTATCCTTGCATTTGAGCTACCTCCTCTTATTTATTCATATGGACAGTAAACTATTTACTGCTAAAATGTCAATAGGCATGCACGACCCAATAAGTGCAAATCGGGGACAATTATCGGTACCAAGCTTGACGAAAAACACGACATAGGCTAATCTTTGGGCAGTGATTTGTCCGAAAATCTTAGAAGCACTGCAGGGAAATCGGGTAGGAACTAGAGACACCTCTCAATAGGCCCGATTTCCTTATATCGACATAGGATATGGCCCGGAGTGATGACTGAAAACTCAAGACGACGTTTTTTTTATGGCTATATCGTAGTGTTTGGCGCCTGGCTGGCCATGTTTGTCAGCGCTGGAGCCCAGTATAGCTTCGCCATCTTCCAGCCGGTGCTTCTCGAAGAGTTCGGCTGGACCCGCGGGATGATCTCGCTGGGACCAACTCTCAGCGTAATCACAATGCTTATCTTTGGCCTGATAGGTGGCTATCTGGTGGACCGTATTGGTCCGAAGTGGACTGTAATCATAGGCGCTATCATTGGTGGCATCGGGGTAGCGCTGCTCAGCAGCATAACGGAGGTATGGCATTTCATCCTCATCTACGGTGTGCTGGTTCCGATAGGCCTCGCCCTCTGCTACTGGATCGCCACCGTGTCCACCGTTAGGCGATGGTTCATGAGGAGAGCAGCCCTGATGGTATCCATAGTTCTGATGGGGTCAGGCATGGGCATAGTCTTTCTCGTGCCCGCCGCTCATGCCATAATAGAGGCCTGGGGCTTTCGCTCTGGCTACATTGCCTTTGGCGTAATACTCTTGGTGGGAGCTACGATAGGTGGACTCCTGCTCAAGAAAGACCCGGAATCAGCAGGAACCTACCCCGATGGAGTGAAACCATCGGAGGTTGAACTCAAATCCAGGGTTGACTTCAGGACGCGCACCGAACACTGGTCGGTGCGGGAAGCATTAAAGACACCTAGCTGGTGGCTGCTCATCGGTTCCCACCTGGGACATTCACTGGCATTGGTGGGTCTATTGGCTCATCTTATAACGTGGGGTGCTCTCGACCTGGGGATACCGCTCGGCACCATGGTGATTATCTACAGCTATGTGTTTGTGCTATCGGCCGTCTTCGGCCGTTTGCTTGGAGGATTTACTTCCGATTGGTACATGGCTCGCTTTGGCATCAGTCGAAAGCCAATACTCTACTTCAACATCCTGGGCGTGGGTCTGGGCGTTTTCCTGTGCCCCCTGGTTAGCAGCACTGTAGGAATGATCTTGGTAGCCCTTTTGCTTGGCTTGAGTTATGGGAGCGGCCTAGCCGTGTTCCCCACCTACACGGCCGATTTGTTCGGCGTGATGAACATACCACTGCTTTTAGCCATCATGGGCATTTTCGTTGACGGCGTCGCCGCTATGGGACCAATCTTATATGGATTTACCTACGACGCTACGGGCTCCTTCAACCTGGCGTTCACCATCACCGGAGTGCTCTGCCTTATATCCGCCGTGTGTATCTTCTTCGTTAAGCAACCGAAGAAGTCAATAGAAAACCCTATCACATGAGACTACGCAGGCACAAAGGTTGGCCTTCTGTGCCTGTGATCAACCTCAGCGTCACTTCGGGAGGCATACAGAGTCAGTGCCCCACCTCGCCCCTCCATTAGCCAGGAAACAGCGACACGTTGCATCGCCGTAGGTTTCGCTCAGCGCACGGCACCACCGCATGGCAGTGACAACTTACGGTGCATGCGTGCTATAATAAGAAGTATTCTATGAGCGTCAGCACGCCCCAGATAATCAGGAATATCCCCACAATCGTGCCCAGCAATCTCGGCACCACGATGACAAGGATCCCTGCCACAATAGCAATGATCCCCAGAATCAAAGTCCACATAGCCAACCTCCTTTTTTTATTTGCTTGGCTTATTTAAAGCGAACTTTAAGCCACCTCAAGGACCTGCCTCAGCCGCTCAAGAAATGCACCCCTGTCTCCCAGTGATATGACTACGTCCAAGCCCTTCTTGCGGACTATCTCCACTACACCCTGGGTCGAAGTAGCAAAGCGAAGCCCCCAGTAGGCAAATGCCTTCCCACCTGAAGCCGACCGTGCCTCTGCTATGTTGTCAAAGGGTATATTCACCGCAAAAGGACCACCTAATACTATTCGTATCCGGTCACTGTATATCTGATACCGCCGCGGCATAATCGCCCTGAACAATAAGGCGTCGAAGAGCGTAATGCCGAACATCGCTATAGCTGCCGCAATATCTTCAAAAAGGAGCCAAATCCCCAGCACCAGGGTCAGGGCCAGGGTGCTGGCCAAAATTAGCCTGAGCCACAAATCAACTCTGGGTATATCCTCATAGACCAAGTAAGCCGGATTTCTCATTTTCTATAAATCCCTTTGTGTTTTCCTAAACTGCTCCACAGCATATTTTTCTGGCAAGCAGGTCTAAAGCTGAAAGGTTTTTATAATCGCCAGACTATATCACATGGTGGCCTTGCCTGTCCAGTGTTTTCGGGGCTTTTACTCATCCAATTCCCATCGCATGGGATTATTCATAATGCATTCCCTTATTTCGTCTAAGTCGTCTTCATTCCGTATTACGTATTCATAGCAACTACGTTGCCATATAGGTGTTCCAGATATGCCACACAATTCGCTAATCCGCTTGCTGACGGCGGATTTAAACGGCGGCCCATTAATTGCGCCGAGAGAACCAGATGGTTGACCGTGTGGGCGTCCTGTGGAGCAGAACCAATTAAAACACACCAGTAACATGATACCTACAAGCGTAATGATCATGACAACGAAAGATTAGCCACTACAGAGTCACCCCCGCATTCAGAAAATAGGCCTTCCCTTTGCCACAGCACAGAGATTGTACTTTTAGTACATCAATGTTAGAGGCAGCAAGTAGGCTTGGTACAGGCTAACATTGGCAATAATGCAGGTTAACACTGGAGATAATATGTTGACCACTGACCACAATAGTAGTCAGACAACTACCCGAATAGCACCAGGACTCCGCACAGCGTGAAGATGAGTCTCCGAGGCGGCCAAGAAGTACATGTGGTTGGCAACGGCACGCGCCAGAGGCTGTGCGACCCAGCCGCCAGCTTCACCGGCTTCGTTTCCGCGCCTGACCGCCCGCCGAGGGTTGTTTTCCCAACGACGAACGCCGTTTAACAATGAGTACCGAGTATGGGGAAAACTTGGAAACCCTCTGCGCTACGCTACCCAACAGGAACCGCTCAATGCCTGTAAGTCCCTTGGCTCCAAGCACTATCAATTCCGGATTCAGCGTAGATGCGGCAATGAGTATTTCCTCAGCCGGCTCCCCTTTCAGGACGAGGGTGGACACGCGATACCCGCCTTCTTTGAACGGCTTCCTCGTCTCGTTGAGTAGCTTCTTGGCTTCTCTCTCTTCGGCACGCTGGAGCTCAGCCAGCAGGTCTCGGTTCCTCTCCAGGTTCAGTGTTGGCGTCTTCATCCATGCCGCGATGCGGGACTCCAAGACAGCCAGAAGAAAGACCTCGGCCTTACGCGTGAGTGGCAACTCCAGCAGGTATTGTGCTGCCGCAGCCGAGTGCTTTGACCCGTCGGTGGCGATAAGCACTCGCTTGATGATACCGACCGGCTCTTTGGCCAGCAATACACTGCAACCAGCGTACTTCATTACCTTATGCGCCACATCTCCAAGAGGGAAGCGGTCGGATTCGATATGTCCCTTGGCGCCGATTGCCACCAGATCAGCCGGCATGGCACATGCTGTCTTCAGGATCTGCTCGGCAGGCTTGCCCCAACACACAGTGGTATTCACCGTATAGCCGGGTGCTTTCAGAGTCTCGACCGGCTTTCGCAGTAAGCGAATACCTCTCTGCTCCTCCGCTTTCTGTGACGTCACCCTCCCCGCTTTAGTCTGAGTCAACCTGTCAAGGGTAATCCCTCCCAGGAAGATGTGCTGCGGTACAACCGTCATAACGTTTACCTCCGCCTGGGGCGGGAGTGGAAGAGCCATCAGCACTTTCGTCGCCATGTCCGAGTATGGTGACCCATCATAGGCAAGTAGCGTCTTCAACGACTTGTACCCTCCCTTCTCCTCATACACTCATCACCGTCAGTTACGGCGTCGATGCGGCAAGCGCGGGTCCAGTACCCCAGCTCGGGTCCGCACCTCCGGTTCCTGCCGATACATGAAGCAATCCTACACCTTGGAGCGCCCAACGGCAAGCTCCAATAGCGCCGCCATTAGCCCTATAGCGAGTATGAACCCGACCATAGTCCCGTGAAGAAATGACGCGCATTGGTCCCGAGCACCCGCGTATCGTATCCGCCCTCCTGGATCACCAGTGTCGGGAGATGTAGCAGGCCGATCATTTCCCCCTCCCTTTCGAAATCCTCGGTCTCCAGGCTCCATGTTCCAGTGGGGTCCGCCTTCGCCGTGTCCAATCCCAGACACACGACGAGGAACGCTGGGTTAAATCTCGTCAGACGCTTCAGCACCCTCTGGAGAACCTGCCGATGCCGCTCTCCATCCACATTCTCAGGCAGAGGAAGGTTCACATTGTACCGTTCACCCCCCCAAAGTCCCCTCTCATCCGCGAACCCGGTGAAATAGGGATAGGTGAAGTGCGGATGACCGTGAATAGAGATGGTGAGCACGTCAGAACGCTCGTAGAAAATATTCTGTTGTCCGTTGCCATGGTGGAACGTGATGACCAGGTTGCCGCACCAGAGCATAGGCCAGACGGTCGCCTTCCAGGATTCTGTCTGCACCAGTTAGCGCACAATCGACCGCCCGCTTCGCTGCGAGGTAGGCGTTGCGGTTTATCGGCGTGAAGGTATCAATGCAATAGTACCCAGCACGTATTGGGAGCTCTTTGGGAGGACGGGTGGCATTGCGAATCGGAAAAACGTACGGGTATATCGACCTTCCCGCCTCCAGGTTGGCGCACACCCTCTTGAAGTAGTCAACGAACTGTGCATCGTGGACCGCCTTGATGTGTTTCTCGGGGAAGTGGCGCGGCGCGATCCGGTGAAACAGGTCGGTGCGGTTGAGTTCATCGAGAATCGAGTCTATTCTCACCGGAGACTCCACGTAGCCAAGCTCCTCCACGTGGTGGATCCAGTGTCTGTCGTTGACCAGGAGGACAATCCGCTTGTCCAGGGGTACGGAGACCTTGGTGGCGATTGGCGCCCGCTTCTTCACGTATCTCGGCGGTCTCAGACTGACCGGGTCGTCTCGGAAGGATTCCACCACCATGTCGGTGTACTCACGTGGGCATACATCACCGTACTTGCGTTCCAGGATGGCACGGACTATCTGCCGCGCATGGTCACGTTCGAGCTGTGTGTTCTGGCCCAGATCGTCGTAAACCAGGTAGGGAGCGTTGCTCTCACCGAGTTGTAGCGGCGTCTCATAGGCAGTGTTCACGATTGGCCGGGCACCATATCTCTCGTAGAAACGCAGGCGGGCGGCGTTCTGTCTTCTGATTGCAGCGTCAGGCGACAGTTGCGGGTCGTCGGGCAGGCATTCGAAGAAGAGCCCAACAGTGTTCAGATAGAGGGCTTCGTCTCGAATCCTCTCGTACAGTGCCCCACCGATCCCCTGTCCCATTTCACCCTCCGCTGTCGAGATGAAGTCGAGATAGCAGAACCTGAGAATCGGCTCGTGGAACAGGAAAGCGAGACCTTTCATGTGCCCTTTCGAATCGTCGGCGACGAAAAGGATTGACCGAAAGCGGTACTTGAGAGGATTGCGCAGTTGCGCGGGGAGCTTGGCTATGTCCTTCTTAGACAGCGCAGGGAACTGGGCCCGCAGTATGCGCTGCGCTTCGGATACTGCTTCCTTATTACCCGGTGCGATATCGTCGTACACGCGACGAATGCGAAACATGGATGATACCTCACACTATCTCTTACATAAACGTGGTCACGTCCGTGGCTCGCTTTTCCGGCAGCAACGCCCCGGCAGCCGGCCATCCCTCAACGCGGTCTCCCTACCAATCATGCGCTGTTGTTGAACGGTGGGGCAGCCCACTCCTCATCCACACAGCCTCTTCTGGAAGACCATCTTGTCATCGTTGGGAGCGTAGAAGTCAGCGATGCGGCAGACAACCTCATAGCCGTGCGAGCAATGGAACCGCCTCGTCTTCTCATACTCTGGTTTCGACGATGTCTCTATGAGAGCCAGGCGTCCGCTTGCCGCCCGCGCACCTTCCTCGGCGCAGGCCAGAAGCGCACTGCCTATGCCCTGTCCCTGCTGCTCTGGTGCTACAGCCAGCCAGTACATGTCCCACGTTCCCTCGGTCAGCGGTACCGGCCCGTAGCAGACGTAGCCCACAACGGACGAGCCCGTTTCCGCCACCATCACGTGATAGCCTGATGCCTGCCCGTCCGCCAGATAAGCATCCAGCACCTCCTCGGCCACGACTACCTCGGCGGGCAGGAACTCTGAAATGGCTCTCAGGATTCGCATTAGGGCGGCCTTGTCCTTACCGGTCATTGGCCGTATTCGGAGTTTCATCACAGCCTACCGAGAGCAAACCGTACGATTTCTTCGACCAGCTGGCCATAGGTCATCCCAGCGACCTGAGCCTGGCGTGAGACTCCGGATTGCGGGGATATGTCAGGATTGGGATTCACCTCCAGGACATTGGGCTGCCCCTCGGCATCCAGCCGAAGGTCCACCCTAGCGTAGCCACGGCATCCCAGAAGGTCGAACGCTGACAGTGCAATGTCGATGATCTGCCGCTGCAACCCGGGGCCTATGTCAGCCGGACACACGGGTCTCGTGCTTTCGAAATAAACGCTGCCAACATCCCACTTGGCGGCGAAGGTCAGGATTCTGGGCGATGCAGCAGGGAGTGAATAGAGTATCTCCGATATGGGAAGGACAACCGGCCCGTCATTCCCCAGAACGGTAGTATTGAACTCACGGCCATCTAGGAACTCCTCGACAAGCGCTTGCCCTCCGAAGAGCGCACTCACCTTGCGGACCTGCTGCTGCAACGAGCCCCCGTCGTACGTCACGCTCTCCTCGGAAAGGCCGTGACTCGCATCTTCCCTGCACGGCTTCACGATGCAGGGAAACCGTAGACCGAAAATCGGCAAGGTCTCGAGGCTGAGCAACTGATATCGGGGAGTGGGTATTCCCGCAGCCTGGAGAAGCTCTTTGGCCCTCTTCTTGTCCAGCGCCATCAACAGCGCGTCGCTGGGGCAGCCGGTGAAGGGCCTTCCAGTCTCGGCGATAAGGCCGGCCACCACCGCCTCGGACTCAGCAGAGCCATCAAACCCTTCGAAAAGATTGAACACCACATCGGCTTCCACGCTATCGAGCACATCCTTTACGTGGTCGACAGGAGGACGCAACGGCAATCGGACCGTCGGGAAACCTGACGCGGTCAGAGCCTGCTCGACCGCTTCTACCTCTTCCAGGACGCCAAGCACTGCCTTGCCTTCGCCCATGTCATTGTAGCGGCCTGGCTCCGGGTCGTTGTAAACTATGAGAACTGTTGGACGCACTGCGGGTATCTCTCCAGAGCGCTACGCAGGATGTCCCCGATGAGCACCTCGTACTTGATCCCTAATCGGCTCGCCATAATGGGCAGGTCGCTGTTCGTGGGGTTCAATCCCGGCAGCGGGTTTATTTCAAGAAAATACGGGACGCCATCGTGGCTGAGCCTGAAGTCGATCCTGGCAACGTCGCGACAGCCTACTGCTTCGAAGGCTCGCACGCTGGACTCAGCGACTTCATGCGCCAGGCCGGGTTCCAGTTGGGCCGGACACTCATAGTCCACCCGACGTCTCCAGTCGCGCTTGACTTCCAGGGAGTAGATGAAGTACGACTCCCGTGTTCTGGGCAGAACACGCATGATGCCCATAACCACCGGTGGGGAGTTGCCAACCACCCCGACAGTGATTTCGTCTCCGTCTATGAACTCCTCCACCAGCACTGGCTGCCTGTATCGCGCCAACAGGGAAGCCGCTACCTCCACAAGGCAGCCGACATCCTCGACGCGCGAGGTGGAGCGTATACCTATGCTTGAGCCTTCATGGGCTGGCTTCACGAACGCGGGAAAAGGGAAGAGCTCCCACGGCGTCTCGTGCAGCTCTCTCTCATCTGTGATTACGTGCCATCTCGGGGTTCGGACACCTCGCCGGGCTACCACCGTCTTCGCCAGAGGTTTGTCCAGGCAGATAGCCAGGCACGACGGGTCTGAACCAGTATAGGGTATATCGAGCATCTCCATCACCGACGGGACCTGAGCCTCTCGGCTCCTGTGAATGCCCAGCCCCTCGGCGATGTTGAAGACCACGTCAACGTCGTATTGGAGGACCCTGGCGAGGAACTCCCTCCCTCCCCCCAGCATCACTACCGTGTGCCCATAGCTTTCCAGAGCGGCACCGACGGCCCCAACCGTCTCCAGGGAATCGTACTCCTCGAGGGCGTCTTCCGCACTGTTCTGCATCACCGGGACCGCCGTCTTGAGATCGTACGACAGACCTACCTTCACCTTGTCCTCCTCAGCGGCGGGGCCACCGTCTCGGTCTGGCTCTTCGGCTTGCCAGCGGAAGGGTGCAGCCTCTTGCCATTGCGGCGGTGGCCGTTTGAAGGCCGCGACGGCGCTGGATTTCGATAGCGGAACAGGCGGAACTCGTAGTTCCTCAATGTCAACTGGTCCCTGGTATGGGATACCACGTAGTTCGGCTGAAGTGGGACCTTACCCCCGCCATAAGGCAGGTCGACTACAAACGTCGGAATGGCCAGACCCGAGGTATGGCCCCTCATACCTTCTATGATGTCCAGCCCGACATCCACCGATGTGCGCAGGTGTTCCGTCCCCTGCACCTCGTCGGACTGGAAGAGATAGTAGGGGCGAACCTTGATTCTGAGAAGCCCGTGACATAGCTTCGTCTGTGCTTCCACGCTGTCGTTAACCCCGCGCAGGAGAACAGACTGGTTGCTTACCGGCACGCCGCTGCGCAGCAGCCGGTCGCATGCCATGGCGGACTCCGGGCTTATTTCTCTCTCATGATTGAAGTGCGTATTGAACCAGATTGGCCCGTATCTCAACAGCATGGTGCAGAGCTCCTCGTCGATACGCTGTGGCAACACGACGGGGAACCGGCTGCCGATGCGGATGATTTCCACGTGTCTTATCTGCCGCAGTGCCGATAGCACCTGTTCCAAGCGATGGGTAGATAGGGTCAGCGGGTCGCCACCCGAGATAATCACGTCTCGAATGTTGTTGTTCTTTCGGATGTAGTCCACCATAGCCTCTATTTCAGCGGGCGTGCGCGTCCACGCACCGTGACACCACTCTCTCTTGCGCGTGCAGTGGCGGCAGTACACCGGACATACGTTGGTGAGCACCATGAGGACTCGGTCAGGGTAGCGATGAACCAGCCCGGGAACTACCGAGTGGCTTTTCTCCTCAAGCGGGTCCTCAAGCCCCTCCCCCCCTATGGTGATCTCTTTAACACAAGGTATCGCCTGTCTCATGACAGGGTCATTGCGATCGTTTAGGTCAATAAGGCATAGATAGTATGGGGTTACGGATAAGGGGTACTTGCTCGTTACTTGGCCTAGTGAGGCTTGTTCCTCGGCCGATAGCGGGATGAACTTCGCTAGTTCATCAATGGAGGTGATACGATTCCGGAATTGCCATCTCCAATCGTTCCAACTCTCCTCGGAGACGTCACTAAAGAACCGCGCCCTGTTTAGCAACAAGGCACTACTTGGAGGTTCCTCTTCCACCTCCTCGGTAGCATGGGCTGCGCCTGGTGACCCATAAGCGACCGCCTGCGCGGCCATTGTCAAATTACTCATTCGTCTTGCTCCTCTATTTTTTCCAGCGAATCTCACCATAACATTGCTGTGCTATTCATGAAACGCCTCTCATGATTATTGTGACATATATATCACTAAACCCTGCCTTTGTCAATAGTTTTTTCATCGACTTTTCGCAGTTCCACCACTGCACTTTCCAACTCCAAGACTAGCGCATGGCCAAAGTGGAACGCCAGGCTATCCCTCTGGGCATCGAAAATGCATGCCCCCTGGTCGCGGCAGGGTAGCTCATCGAGGAACTCGCTAACCAGCAGACGCCCACTTTCCCAGGCTATGGGGAACAGAGAGCAGACCATTGGTTTCAGCATGCGCCAGTCGAGAGACTTGCTGTTGGCAAACCGATGGATGTGACATCCACCGACGACGTGGTCGAAGAACACACACTTGCCGCCAATCACCTTTGTCTTCTGGACCTTGCCAGAAGGGAAGTTGGCATCAGGGATCACGTCGTGCTCAAACCAGTCCGACGCTGGATACCCCACTGTTTTCTCCAGTTCTGAAGCGTAGGCTCGCAGCCTGTCCCTTTCGGCAACATCAACCGGACAGCCGTAGCTGCAGCAGGTCTCGTGGCAGAAGCCACAGTCAACGCAACTTGCGTAGTACCTCCTGGTCAATATGCTCTCATCGACCTCATATATTCTTACGCCTCTGGTCTTGCTTCTCACCCTGATCATGGGTTGCCTCCGTTATCAGACCTCAATCCTTGCCCAGCATCCCATCAGGGAGGAGGACTGCGACTGGCTGCGCTCTGGTCTTGCTCCCAATCAGCACCATGCCTGGCGGTTGGAAGGCCCCCGGCATCCTTCACCCGAGTCCCGAGACCGAACATCCGTGGTATTGAATGACCGGACTTCGGACCAGCCACGTTTCGCTTGCCAAGCAAGAGTTCGGCCAGGCCCACCCGTGGCACCTGACGCACTTCGTTGATGCGGCGCAGCAGCGTGGCCGCCACCACCCCCCGCAACACCCCCGATATGAGGAACAGCGTGAGCAGACTGTAACCGCCTAGAGCCGGCAGATACGGTGCCAGGAAGCCACCCACAAGCGGGCCTACGCACATGGCCGCGGCGTTCATGGCGCCAAACATGGCTATGCATCGCGTCCGGTTCTCCGGCGCGGCGGCGTCGTAGACAAAGTTGGTGGTTGCGAGAGTGAAGCCAGACCAGGCGAACCCAGATAGTATCTGCAGCACGACCAGGTAGTACAGGTGATGCCCTACCACCCACAGCATGGGAACCAGGGGTATGAGAATAGAGGTTAACCTGATGACTCGGATGTTCCCCGCCCGGTCGCTGCGCCTCCCCCAAAAGGTCAGGAACAGAAGATTGGATAGCGTGCCTGCAGCAGTGATCCCGACATAGGTGATGTAGTCGAATCCCAGGTCGCTCAGCATGTAGGCAGCGAAGAAGGGAGCCGCTATGTATACCGACAGGTACATCAGCGAAACGTATATGGTGAAACTGCCCAGATTTGATGAGCCCATGCTCCGCGCGATGGAGAACAGGCTTTGCTCCGTGCTCCGCCGCTCAAGCGGAGGCTCATGCATCCTAGAGAGCAGGTACCAGGACGCCAGCCTGAACAGGCCAGCGCCCCCGAAAAGCACTGAGAAGCCGATAAGAATGTGCGACACGGAGAAGTGCAGTACGACCCCGCCAATAATGAAGAAAGCGAAGGCCACCAGACCACACACCCTCCCCCGCAGGCCAAAATACCTGCCACGGAGCCCCTCTGGAACCAGGTCGGCCATCATGCTGCCCCAGGCGGGATTCACCATGGAGCCCAGCACGGTGCTGACCGTGATCACTCCTATCAGCCACCAGACCTCTCTCGCCAGATGCAGGTGGGGGAGCGATAAGACAAGCATCCAGATCAGGGCGTGTACAAAGACAACGGGCAAGATGAATCCCTTGCGGCTGCCGGCCCTGTCGGTGGCATACGGAGCGATGAGCTGTGATAAAGATGTGGCAAGACTCGGGATGCTGGCAAGGAAGCCTATCTGCCTGATGGTGGCTCCCAGCACCAGAGCGAAGGGGGTGACATAGTCCTGCGTAAGGCCTAGCATAGCCGAGTGGGCTGAGCCTTCCACTATGCTTAGCCTGAGGCTTTTCTTAACCTCTCTTGCCCCCAGTGGGTGACCGACCAATTGGATGCCTCTCTATCACAAACCACGGCGCATTGTGACCACCGCGCGGAAGGGGAACCCGCGGCGCGCTTTGCCTGGTCCGCACCCCCGCCAGTAGGCTACATAAGTCTATCCTGGGCGGGCGACAACCTCTACCAGGTGTCTCCCAGGCCCAGGATAGACGGCCCCTTCATGCATGGCGTCGCATGTCTCCACGCGCCATGCTCGCACATAGATGCTTTCTATCTCGCCCGCCGATGACAACGCCGCAAGCACCGACATGAGTAATCGTTCTGACCACCACGTCCCCGTACGCTGTTACTGCTCATCGGACACACGCACCCGGTCATCAGTCCGCGCCCTAATTGCTTCCCCCGTCATCTGCCCAGGCGTCCGACGATGTCTCGCCTCCGCTGCCAGCCAAGTGACGCCACTTCCAGCGCCAGCCGCCGTAGTGCGTCATCGGGGCTGAGGCAGTACAAGACCGTGCTGTTCTCGACATGGGACTGAATCAGTCCGGCCTTGGTCATGCTGCCGAGGGCCTTCTCCAGATCGAGCTTGTTGCACTGGATGGCATAGGCGACTACGTCCCGCGGTAGCCTCTGCTCCAGGTGCCGGCCCCAGAACGCAAGGAGTTCCATCTCCAGGGGATCGGCCACATGTTGGCGAAGGAATGCGAGAAGTTCTTCATCGCTCAACGTTTTCAGTCCTCCTGTACGATAGTAATCACTCACCTGCCTGCTCCCCCCTCTCGGGCGCATCAGGAAATTGCCCCACCGACGAACGCCAACAAAGAGATAGCATGACAATTATGTCATGCTATGTTTCTCATGCTCTGTTGCTCATGTGATGTCTGTCATGCTATGAATATCATGTATTATACATCATTATAGATGGAATATCAATGGGTCTTGCCCCCTCTTCGTGGTAAGACCAAGCTAGCTATGCTTTTTAATCCGTTTGCCGTCTTCGCCTTAAAGAGCTATCATCTCTGGTGGAAACGTCTTTACCACGACTGGAGGTGAGACATGAAATCGGCAACTGAATACATCTGGTTTAATACCAGTAAGCATCGCGAATTCATCAATATCACGGAAAGGGTAGCGGATCTGGTAAAGCGCAGCGGCATCGCCGAAGGTTTCGTACTGGTATCGGCGATGCACATCACCGCTGGGGTATATGTTAATGATGCCGAGGCAGGACTGATAGCCGACATCGAAGAGTGGCTGGAGCAACTGGCCCCCTACCGGGCGGACTACCGACACCATGCTACCGGAGAAACAAACGGAGACGCCCACCTGAAGAGCCTGTTAGTCCACCACGAGGTCATCGTACCAG